>JAOUGB010000009.1 GCA_029857875.1 Desulfobacteraceae bacterium
GGGATCTCCGGCAAAATGGACGGTGATGGCATGTGTAAATATATTTTTTGAACGGGCTTCAAATATGGCTTTCCGTGTATCCTCTATGGCATATCTATGCTTATAATCGATATCATTTGGAAATCCGTCACTCAAGATAATCAGTAAGCGGACTTTTGAAGAGATGTTTTCAAGTTGACAGGTGGCATGACGAATGGCAGCTCCCATCCGGGTATTCCGTTGGGGTGCCATGGCATTAATTCGCTGTTTAACCCTGTCGTCCAAATTTTCCTCAAAATCCTTGATTCTCAGGTAATCAACCCCCAACGGTCCGGTGCTGGAGAAACCTGCAATGGCAAACGCATCCCCCACCACTTGAAGTGCCTCACAAAAGAGCACGATGGCCTCTTTTTCAACGCTAAGAATTGTCACTTTCGAATTATAAACCGTATTTGAGGTGGACCGAGAAAGATCGACCAGCAACAATACGGCCACGTCTCTTGTCTGTTTTATGTGCTTGATATAGAGACGGTCGGAAGGAATTTTTCCTGCTTTTTTATCCAATGCAAAATCCAAAAGTGCTCGGTAATCAAACTCATCCCCTTCCACCCATTGTCTCAATCGTATTAGCCCTTCCGGCCTTAACAGTTCAAACGCATAGCGAATATTTTGAACCAGTCCTTGGTGCTGCTTTAGAGTGCTGATATAAAAGTCATCCGAGAATTCCGGCATTGATTTGTCCAGCACTCTTACGTGGGTTGAGAGATAATCGTGCAAGTTGCAGTCCCATTCTTTGTACCAAAAAACAGGCCCGTTATTATCATCACTGATCAAAGGTGTGAGGGCTCTGCTGTTCATCAATTGAGAAAGATCCAGCCATGACAGGTCAACGGATATTTCATGTTTCGGCATATCCGTGTTTTTAGTGTTTTGGCTGTTGAGCAGGATCGATTTAATATCCTCATAGGAAATAATACCCTTATTGGCGATCAATTTTCGACGAATATCCGACTTGTAAACCTTATATCCCTTGTTTGCCAGCTGAGCATTCAATTTTGCTGCCATTTGCTCAAAATTGAGGTGGGACATAAAAAAAAGATCGGGTCGTACTTTCCATCCAAATGGTGTTGGAATGGGGTTGTAAATCTTTTCCAATTTTTCGGGTACTTCGGAGGCTTTTAAAAGCATGTCAATATGTGGATAGGCGATGTTCACCAGTTCGGCACAGGTTTCTACCGAATGGTCCGCAGCCATTGCCGTTATAAATTGTTTTTCCATCTGCTTTATAAAAGCTGCTGTTTTTTTATCGAGATCAACGTGCTGATTAAGTGTAACATTAAGTGCGATCTTGAGATACAAAAGAAAAACAGCATTCCAATGTTCTTTCTGTTTGATCATATCCAGGACTTCTTGTTGAAGTATAGGCAGGGTCTGTCGAATAAGCCCCGGATACTGTTTGTTGAGCAGAAATCGTATGCGGCCGTGCTCGAAAGTGGTAAAAAGGTCGTCTGCCAACTCCGGGACCGGAAATAACAAGAAAAAACGCTTCAGATCGGAAATATGTTCAGTATTTAATATGGAATTGAACTCCCAACCCTGATCTTTAATTCCTTCAAATCTTAGGCATTTTTCTGTTGCTTTTTCCAGGTCAAAGTCAAAGGTACCGAATTCATAGAGTCCGGCCTCGAGCCGCGTAAGGCACTTATATAGTTTTTTGTTTTCATCTTTTGTAAAAAACTTGCTGATTTCATCGGGCAGATAAATAAATTTTCCATCTGAACAGACGAAGGTTTCTTGGCCGTGGGCCTTGCACATTGAATCCGGCAAATTAGACAGTGATTTTACGGATATGGACAGGCTGGTACGTGCCTGCAGATAATTGTTGAGCTGTTGTTGAACTTCGGAAAGCGGAACCGTTACCTGCATATTCGAATATGTGTCGATACCGAGTTTCGATTCCAGCGATAAAAATTTTGCTGCCAGTTTAAGTCTTTGATTTAATTTGTTTAATGTTAGAGAAACAAAACCGTCCAGAGCGTCTTGGGAGAGCAGATACAACCCTTTTTTCATTCCAAGCAAAAAAGGATCGAACAGGCGATGGTCGGCCTTTATCACCCGATGAAGCTGTTTGATTTGCCAGGCCCGCCTTGATACAGAAAAAGATCGTATGGCACGGGGGATATTATATGCAAAATTCTGACACTGAACATAGGACATTTCTACTGAAAACGTGTCTCCCAGAAGATCAATATAGGCATATGCGGAGTCAAAGTCCTTCTCGTTTAATAATTTCGACAGTTCGTCAAGGGGATCTTTCAGGGTGTAGGTTCCCTTACTTTGCATAATCATTAAAGTTTTCAGAAAACGCTTTAAAAATTTGGAATCACCGTGTTTTAATACCGGTACAAGATGTTCGGCCATAATTCGTCCCAATGTCGGTCCTTTGTTGCCGAAACGGCGGATGAGTTCCCGATAGCGATAAAAATTTTCCGAACTCGCTACTCCAATAAGATCCGCATAGCCTTTGCCCACAGACTGACCGAAGGATATCTCCATGGACAACGCCCAAAGGGTTTCTTCTACCAAAATGGCAACATCTTCTTTCGGCACGGAAACGGCTTTATGATCCAACGATGTTTTGATCGCTTGGAACAGTTCCGGGTCAGCCAAATTAAGCTGTTTAAGGGTGTCTATTATTTTCATGGTTTGTTATGTCTGTGGAAAATGATGAATAACATGCTACAATAGTCTTTTTTGAAGCGATTGTAAATAACCGAAACATTTCCAAGACTAGAGCACGTTTGTTTCAAGATGAACCCACTCCGACAATATCGTTACACGGGGAGTGAAACCCCGTGAACACCTACAATACCGAATGGCACTCAAACAGGGATTGGGTAGGTATTTATGGCTTTAAGATGATAAATTATATAATAACATGTTAAATTTTCTTGAAGTTTTATTATTATAACTGTAATAAATAGTATCGCTATTTGATGAATCCCGATTTTCTTCAATGCTGGCTTATTGGGCCGAACGGCTAAGCATAAAGCCTTCACCAGCAAAGGAGGATTTAACACCATGGGCAAATATCAAAATATCCTTCTTGTTTATCCCAAAGTCCCAAGCAATACGTACTGGAGTTTTAAGTGTGCACTGAAATTTATTCGAAAAAAAAGCGCCATGCCACCTTTAGGGCTTCTGACCATCGCCGCCCTTTTCCCGGATATGTATAACCTGAAGCTGATTGACTTGAATGTTGCGCCTTTAAATGACAGCGATATTCAATGGGCGGATGCGGTATTTATTTCCGCCATGATTGTTCAAGAAGATTCTATGAAAGAGGTGATTAGACGCTGCAGATGGTTTGGCAAAATCATTGTTGCAGGAGGCCCCTTTCCGACGTCAAATCATAAGGACATTGACGGCGTCGACCATTTTCTCTTGGGAGAAGTTGATCAAACCTTGTCGGATTTTTTACAGGATCTGGAAAAAGGCATCGCAAAACCTATTTATCCGAAACCGTGTTATCCGGATATCTCCAATCTGCCGGTCCCAAGGTTCGATCTTTTAGATATTGACGCATACGGTTCCATGGCCGTTCAGTATTCCAGAGGCTGTCCCTTTCACTGTGAGTTCTGTGATATCTGGACCATTTATGGCAACAAGCCACGCTTAAAATCTGCTGATACGCTTTTGCGAGAACTGGATACCCTTTATGATCTGGGGTGGCGGGGACCGGTGTTTCTTGTTGATGATAACTTCATCGGTAACAAGAAACGGGTTAAGACCGAGCTTTTGCCGGCGCTAAAAGCCTGGCAAATCGAGTATGATTACCCTTACCATTTTTTTACCGAAGCCAGTATTAATATGGGCGACGATGAGGCGCTGCTGACGGCCATGCGGGAGGCTGGATTCAACCAGGTTTTTATCGGGATTGAAACCCCTGATCCCAAGGGTCTTGAAGAAACCGGCAAAATACAAAATCTGAAAACGAACATGGAGCATTCCATTCGAACGATTCAACGACACGGAATGGAGGTCATGGCAGGATTTATCATCGGGTTTGACAGTGACAAAGAGGATATTTTCGACCGGCAAATTACCTTTATTCAACAAAATGCCATTCCCAAAGCAATGATCGGCTTCTTAAATGCCCTTCCCGGGACCCGTCTTTATCATCGGCTGATGACCGAAGGCAGAATATTAAAGGCGTCCCTCGGCAACAACACCCACTGCATGACCACCAATTTTACAACCATCATGGATCCGAACCGGTTAAAAGAAGGATATAAAAGAATTCTGGCCTGTATTTATGATTTCAATCTGAAAAACTATTTTGAACGTTGCAGCCATTTTTTGGATAATATAGAGTATACCGGATATTTTCAGAGAAAAATTCACGTTAATGACCTAAAAATTTTCTTCAGATCCCTTTGCTGGCAGCCTTGGACACCATACGGTTTTCAATATCTCAAATTTGTCCTTCGGAGTATGATCAAACACCCCAACATTTTTGGCGAAGCCATCTCTTTATGCATTTCCGGACATCACTTTTACACCATTACACAACATACTTTGAAGACCGAAAAAATTGCGTTGGTCCTTGATGAAAAATACCGTAATTTTTGTGATTTGGTGAATCAATATTCCGAAGCCATGATGAACAATTCAAAAGAGAACTATCAATATATGGTCAAGCTTTTGAAAAAGCAGGTCAAGATACTCAAGCAGATGCAATACAGCATCAATAAGATCCATGCAGACTACCGCTATGAACTCAGTCAAAAATATGTTGAACTCTCAAGGAAAATGCGGGAAAAACTGACGAATTTCGAGGCCATGGTTCTGGGAACTGCCGCTCCATCCCAGAAGTAACCGAATGTCGGAATTTATCGGATTGTCTTTGCAAAGGTCTCTTTTTTCTTACCTTCCATCACGTCCCTTTCATAATTTGCGGATCGGTAACTTCTTCTAATCTCAGGTGTTTCGTCCTGGATGGACACTATTTTATGGGGTGGTAAAAATACCCGCTATTTTTTTATTGACAGGAAATACCACGTTGTGCCACTAATACAAGATTTTATATTATAAATTCCATCTTACTAAAATTAAGGGAGAAGTATATGGACGGTAAAGAATTTGCGGTATTTCGGAAAAAATTAAACAAAACCCAAAAACAGATGGCGAATCTTTTGGGGGTATCGATCAAAGCCATACACAGCTATGAGCAGGGTTGGCGATCCGTGCCGCCTCATGTGGAAAGACAGATGTTTTTTCTAATGGCCAGAAAAAGGGGTATCCTAAAAGCGCAAAAACCATGCTGGACGGTCAAAAAATGCCCTGCAAAGCAAAAAAAAGAATGCCCTGCGTGGGAGTTTCAAGCAGGAAATTTTTGCTGGTTCGTTAATGGAACCATTTGCTGCGGCACAGCGCATGAAAAATGGAAAGAAAAGATGAAATTATGCCGATCTTGCAAGGTCTTGGCGCCGATCATGTGATCTGACAGTCGTCATGCTCCTGATAAAAATCAAACGAACTTAAATAAATCCTTGCCCCATATCCACGGTCGGCGTTGGCAATTTAAAAAAGGTAAAGCAATGAATACGTTAGTTGCAGATCAAAAAAGCGTCACCCAACCCAAATCTGGAAAAGAAAGAAAACTCATCGGCGACAGAGGGGATTATTTTCTGAACAGAATCCAGGGGGAGACCGGCGCCAATGTTTCGGCGTGTTACCAATGTGAACGCTGCACCAATGCCTGTCCGGTCAGCCATTTTATGGACATCAAACCCCACCAGGCCATGCGTTATGTTCAACTGGGATGGCGTGAAGACCTGTTAAAATCATCGACCATATGGGTATGCCTGTCCTGTGAAATGTGCACCACATACTGCCCCAATGAAGTGGGTGTTGCGGAAGTCATCAATCATTTGAGAAACATTGCAGCACACTCGTCTATCACACCGAAAGAAAGGAACCTTGCCGTATTTCATCAGACATTTCTGGAAGTGTTGAGAAAGTCCGGCAGGGTCAATGAATTCCGGTTGATGAACGCATATTATTTAAAGCCGAATATATTGCATGAAAAAATAAAAAGCGGAAGCTTTAAAGAGGAGCTTATACTGGGGTTGACCCTGTTGAGAAAAGGAAGATTGAACCCCTTTACATCCAGATCAAAAGCCATCAAGGACATTCAAAAAGCCTATATTCAGACCCGCGGAGAAATTGTTTGATGAAACTGTCTTTTTATCCAGGTTGTTCTTTGGAAGGCATGGCCGTCGACTATGCCCGATCCATTGATGCGGTATTTCAAGCGCTGGATATCGATCTGGTTGAAATCGACGACTGGTCCTGTTGCGGCGCCACGGCTGCCCACAGTCTCAGCGAGGCCATGTCGGTCATTTTGCCGGCAAGGAATCTGTATGCTGCGGAGCAAATGGGGCTTGATATCGTATCTTGCTGTGCCAACTGTTTCAATCGTCTCCGGTTTTCCCAGCAGATGATACAGAAAAGAGTTTTGGATATTCCCTGGCCGGTGACCGGTGATCTGAAGGTTCATGATATGACGCGTTTTCTGGCAGAGCCGGACATGATCAAACAGATCGAAAAACGGGTATTGAAACCTTTAAGCGGTTTGAAACTGGTCTGCTATTACGGCTGCCAGATGGTGCGTCCGCCGAGAATTACCGGTTATACGGATTATGAAAACCCCCAGACATTGGATCGCATCTCGACAGCCACCGGCGCCCAGGTGATTGACTGGTCTTATAAAGCAACCTGCTGCGGTGCCAGCATCGGTATCGCGCGAAGGGAAATTGGAGATTCCTTGACAAAAAGACTATTGGATAAAGCACGTCAGGCCGGTGCTGAAGCCATCGTTGTGTCTTGTCCGTTGTGTCAGTCGAATTTGGATATGATTCAGAAAGATGGTTTAGAAAGGCCGATTCCGATATTTTATTTTACCGAGTTGCTCCGGTTGAGTTTCAGCGACAGGGGAAATCCGAAGTGGTTTAAGACGCATTTTGCGAATCCTGTTCCGCTGTTAAAAACCAAAAGGCTTCTGTGATAATTATGGCGTCTGATCTTAAAAATCCGGTGGGAAAAGTCATCGTTGTCGGGGGCGGCATCGGCGGTATTCAGTGTGCTCTCGATCTGGCGGACACCGGTTTTTACGTTTATCTTATTGAAAAATCACACACTTTGGGCGGAACAATGGCCCAGTTGGACAAAACCTTTCCTACCAATGACTGCTCCACCTGCATGTTTTCTCCGAAGCTTGTCCAGGTGGCCGGACATGCGAACATCGAAATTCTGACCACAAGTCGCATTCTCGAACTTAACGGAGATCCCGGTCGATTCACCGCCCACATTGAAAAACGCGCCAGATATATCAATGAAGAAAAATGTATTGCATGCGGAAAGTGTGCTGAAAAATGCCCCAAAAAAATACCGGACCCCTTTAACGGAGAGCTGGGGATGCGAAAAGCGGCTTTTTTAACCTTTCCCCAGGCTGTTCCGTTAAAATATGCCATAGATGCCGAGCATTGTCTTTATTTAACCAAAGGAAAGTGTGGTGTATGTCAAAAAATCTGTCCTGCCGATGCCGTTGAATACGACCAAAAGCCGGAGCGCCTTCAAATTGACGCCGGTGCGGTGGTGATTTCAACCGGTTTCGGGCCGGCGTTGACCGCCAAAGAAGGAGAGTTTGGCTACGGAAGATATCAAAATGTTGTCACGTCTTTGCAGTATGAACGGATGTTGTCGGCCACCGGCCCTTATGAAGGACATCTCAAACGGCCTTCTGATGGAAAAGTTCCTCAGAACGTTGCCTGGATTCAGTGCGTAATGTCCCGGGATCCGGCCCGAAACCGCCCCTTTTGCTCTTCGGTCTGCTGTATGCACGCCACTAAACAGGCTGTTTTAACCCGCTCCCATGAGCCGGAAACCCAAGCCACCATTTACTTCATGGATATTCGAGCCCAGGGTAAAGGATTTGACGATTATGTGGATCGCGCGCGTTTTAGTCACGGCGTGCGATACCGGCGATCCATGATTTCTCAGGTTTATCTGAATCCTGAAACCGAAAATCTGATTATTGAAACATTTGATCATCATCTCAATCGAAAAAAGGAAGAAGAATACGATCTGGTGGTTCTTTCCAGCGGTTTCAAACCGTCAGAGGGTTTTATCGACCTTTCCAGAAAGTTGGGGTTGGTCGCGAACCCTTATGGATTTTTAACCACCGAATTTGATGAACCGGTTTCCACGTCCCGACCGGGTGTCTTTGTATGCGGCGGTATCGAATCTCCCAAAGACATTCCCGAAACCGTCATCCAGGCCGGTGCCGCCGCCGCCGAAGCCTCCATCCTCATCAGCGAGGCCAGACATACTGAAACGGTGGTGGAAGAGACATTGGAGGAAAAACCCATTGAAGCAGTTCCCAGGGTGGGGGTTTTGGTGTGCCATTGCGGCAACAATATCGCCGGAGTCGTGGATATCCAGAATGTGTTAGAGGACGTGAAAAAACTTCCCCGCGTGGTGTTTGCCACCGATTTTATGTTTACCTGTTCCACAGAAACCCAGCATACCATTGTCGATCTTATTAAAGAACACCGGTTGAACCGTGTGGTGGTGGCGGCATGCTCGCCGAAAACCCATGAGCCCCTGTTTCAAGAAACCCTAAAAGAAGCGGGATTGAACCCCTATCTGTTCGAGCTGGCCAGCATCCGGGATCAGTGCTCATGGGTTCACGGGAACAATCCTGAAAAAGCCACCCAAAAGTCCAAGGAACTCATCCGAGCCAGTGTGGCCCGGGCCATTCGGCTTGAGCCGCTGTATGACAAATCATACCCTGTGGTTAATGAAGGGTTGATCATCGGAGGCGGCCTGGCCGGCATGACGGCTGCACTGACCATTGCCGACCAGGGATGTCATGTTCACCTGGTGGAAAAAAGTGATGGCCTGGGAGGATTTGCACAGAATCTCAAATTCACACTGGAAGGACATTCTCCTTCTCGGTTGATCCGCTATCTCATCGAAAGGGTCACCCATCATCCCAATATTTCTGTTTATCTGAATAGCACACTTGTTTCCCACGGCGGACATCTGGGCGCATTCAACGGTTCGGTTCAAAAAAAGGACGAACGAATCGATATTCAATATGGGGCAGTGATTGTGGCCACCGGCGGGCGTCCGTATGAACCCAAGGAATATCGTTACGGCCAGGATGATCGCATTCTCACCCAGGTGGAGTTTTCAAAACGTCTTTTGGATGATCCCTTATGGGCCCGTCAACTCAAACGAATTGTCATGATTCAATGCGTGGGGTCACGGGAACCCGATTTTCCCTATTGCAGCCGAGTGTGTTGTTCGGCAGCCGTGAAGAACAGTATCCAGTTCAAAGAAATGAATCCAGGTGGGCAGGTAGTTGTGTTGTATCGAGATGTCAGAACCTTTGGCTTTAAAGAACTGTATTATTTTAAAGCCAGGCAAAAAGGCGTCCTCTTTTTCCGGTATATCCCTGAAGAAAAACCGTTGGTATATGATAGCAGCGGAAAATTGATCGTCAATTTCACGGATCGAAGCTCTCATCAGGATTTTCGTGTTGAGCCAGACCTGGTGGTGTTAAGCGCCGGTATTCGGCCTGCTGAAGGCGCCCGGCAGATTGCCCGACTTTTGAAACTGCCTACCGCTGATGTGGGTTTTTTTCTGGAAGCCCATGTCAAATTAAGGCCGGTGGAATTTGCCACTTCGGGTGTTTTTCTGGCAGGCCTGGCTCATAGTCCCCGGTTTATTGAAGAGAGTGTTACCATGGCTAAAAGTGCCGGACAGCAGGCCATGAAAATTCTGTGCAAGGAGATAATGACGACATCTGCAGCCGTCGCCGAAGTCGATGCTGAAAAATGTGCGGCATGTTTGATTTGTGTTCGGGTATGCCCTTACGGTGCACCCTTTATCAACAAAGAATGGGTGTCCGAGATTCCGCCGTCGGCATGCATGGGATGCGGTATTTGTGCATCGGAATGTCCGGCAAAGGCCATCGAACTAAAACACAGTACCGATGATCAGCTTTTTGCAAAAATCGATGCCTTTCTTGAATCCGTCATGAAGGATGATTAGCGTATAACTTATTGGGTTTATCGAAAGAAAACGTTTTTCAAATGTCGCATGAATTAAATGGAGCAACTCATGAAAACATATAAAGATATCAATTCCACCGTGGGATCGACACCGCTTGTGCATCTCAATACCATTGCGGATGGACTCGGCGCCCAAGTCTTTGCCAAGCTCGAGTTTTTCAATCCACTGGGAAGTGTCAAGGATCGAATCGGCGTTTCAATGATTGAAGCAGCCGAGGCAAAAGGGTTGATAAACCCGGAAACCACCATTGTGGAGCCCACCAGCGGCAACACTGGGATTGCTCTGGCGTTTGTCTGTGCGGTCAAAAGATACCCCCTGACATTGACCATGCCCGACACCATGAGCATCGAGCGGCGAAAGCTTTTAAAACATTTGGGAGCAAAGCTTGTTTTGACGCCCGGCGCAGACGGGATGAAAGGGGCTATCGCAAAAGCCAATGAGATTTTGGAAAGCACGACCAATGCCTATATGCCCGATCAGTTTTCCAATCCCGCCAATCCGGAAATTCACCGGAAAACAACCGCCGAGGAAATCTGGCGCGACACCGGCGGCAACGTGGACATTTTTATATCAGGGGTTGGAACCGGCGGAACCATTACCGGGGTGTCTGAAGTCATCAAGTCCCGAAAGCCGTCATTTAAAGCCGTGGCAGTGGAGCCTGCTGATTCACCCATCCTGTCCGGCGGTCAGCCCGGACCTCACAAAATCCAGGGTATCGGTGCCGGGTTTGTGCCGGATGTGTTAAACACCAAAATCATCGACGAGATTGTTACGGTGACCAATGAACAGGCCTTTGAAACCGCCCGAAAGCTGGCTGCACTGGAAGGTATTTTGTGCGGCATATCATCCGGGGCCGCGGTTTGGGCTGCCATGGAAATGGCCAAGCGGGCTGAAAACAAAGGAAAACAGGTTGTGGTCATTTTGCCCAGTACCGGTGAACGATATTTGAGCACGGACCTGTTTGTAGACTGAAGAAATATTTCATCAATACATTTCACTGAGGGCTCGGGGAGTTTTTCTAAATCGTCGCTCCATGGATAATCTTTTTTTAAACCGCGTGATCACGCCAGTCGAAGATGCCGCTTGCGGTGAGGCGGATAAACCTCGTGGCAAGAGTTCACCTCAGGTATAATTAAATTTTACTGAAAGAACTCGTGGATAAGGGTTCGTAATGAAAAAACCGGTCTTGTCTTTTGATAAGGGTAATAGGTTTAAGAAAATATGTTGGCATGATCTCGAATCGAGCAGGGTTTTTTCACAACGATCCCTAATCCACTCAAACAGCTTCCAGTAAAAATTTAATCATACCTGAGGCTCTTTTAACGTCAATTTTTTCAAAAACCTTAAAAATTACCAAATCAGAAAAAAAATCCCATCCCCACCCCCTATTAATAATTTTGATTCACTCTATTTTGTTCGCTTGAACACCCTCTAATTTTTCGACAATAGATTTGCTGGTGCAAAATGCCACAAAGTGGTGTTTCTTGCACCATTGATATAATCGTTTGGTTTTATATGGTTTTCAGAATTGTCGGGATAAAGTGGTGCATTGTGAGTCACATGGCCAAATCCGCTGACAGGGCAATTGCTTTGCCCTCATCATATAAAATATATTATGATTTCAAACTGTTATAAACACCAATCGAAAGGTTGCATGATTTGGCACCGATCGTGCTTTAAACATAGGGCAACGAGTCAGGGAATTACATCAATAGAAGCCTATGGTCTATAGCTAAGGAGGTTTATCATGGACAAACGAGCGACGAAAAAAACAAGAACCCCTTTCGTTTATGGTATCACCAACGATCAATGCGTGTGGAGCAGGGCCGGTGTGGTCAAGCCCATGAAGTGCATCAATGCCTTTGACTGCCTCGATTGTTCCTTTGACCGGGGGGTGCAATCCAATTTTGAGGCAAAACAAGCTCAGGCTGGAAACATGAGAAAAGCCCATATCACACCAAGGATGCGGATGCTGAGTAGCCAGCTAAAATGCCGACACATGCTCAGTGGTCGCGTTGATTACAAGATGTGCGCTCACAATTACAACTGTGTCAAGTGCCCCTATGACAAAATGATCGAAGACACGGGGTACATGCCCGGCATCAAGCAGCCGGTTTGTGATCAGGCTTCGGGCTTCAATGTGCCTAGAGATCACTATTTTCATTTTGGACATACATGGGCCAGGGTGGAATACGGTGGCCGGGTGCGCGTCGGCATAGATGACTTTGCCCTCCGCCTGTTAGGCCCACAGGATGAAATTAAGCTTCCCAGGCTGGGAAAAACGGTTTTCCAGGGCCAACACCAGGCCACCCTGAAGAGGGATCAGAACGAAGCTGCGACTCTGAGTCCGGTGGACGGCAAAGTGGTCGCTGTTAACTATAAAGTCAAAAGGAAAGCCCAAATGGCCAATGATTCGCCCTATTATGGCGGCTGGCTGATGGTCATCGAACCGACTGATCTGCGAAAAAATTTGAAAAATTTATTCTTCGGCATTGAGAGCCTCGCCTGGATGGATGATGAAGCCACTCGCCTGAATACGCTGCTGAGTGAAGAAACCGGTTACCAGATGGTCGCCACAGGTGGTGAGGCCATCAAGGATATCTACAGGATGGTGCCGGGAATCGGCTGGGATCGATTGGTTGAAGAGTTCTTAGGTTAAGCCGAGGATTTCGGTCCTTATGTATCCTGGTTGATCAATGTTTTCATGCGCCGTTTGATTTCATATTCACATGCCGAGCAAAAATACATGGATAGCGAATCCAGCGGATCTAAATCACCGGAGTGCTTCATCAGGCAGGTGGTTTTCCAGCAATGTCTAATGCCCAATAAATGACCGACTTCGTGGAGACTGATCTTGGCGATCCGCTGGTAGGTTACCTCTGGATCCTTGGCGGAAAGACGATGCAGCGAAACCAAAGCCGCCTTGCCCCCGAGTTGTGATTCGCCGTAGACGAAAGAGAGAATCGGTGAGCATAAATCACTTTCAATCAGCCCCAACTTGAGTGGTGCTCCGTCGGTTATGGAGCATAGTGTTTTAATGATCTTGGCCGCATCGAATTGGTTGCGTCCAGGCACGTAGGCGTAATCAGGTTTGGCGAGCACCGGTCGGATATCGGTATTGAGGCCCATTATCGCCTGAAGGTTTGCAGCGACGATGGAGACCGCAGTCTCATTTACATGGCCTAATAGGATGAGATCTATTAGGGCCTTATCTGTCTGATTTAATTGATTTGTGTGCAAGTTGTCTACATTTCGGATCGGCCTTAGAGCCGGGTCAAATGATAGCGTTTTATCTTTCTGTTGAGGGTGCTTCGATCAATTCCTAATTGTGTGGCTGCCCGGCTGATGTTCCAATTACATGCTTCCAGGGCGGCTCGCACATGGCTGATTTCAACTTCTCTTAATGTAAGTGTACCCAATTGGCATTCAGCACCCGGGGTGTTCAAAAAAGTCAATTCTTTCGCCCCAATCATTCTGCCCCGCGCTATCACAACCGCACGTTCGATGACGTTTCGCAATTCACGAACATTACCGGGCCAGGAATAAGACATCAACATACCCAGGGCTCTCTGAGTGAACCCCTCTAAACGTTTGCCGGTTTCCTGGACATAGCGCTCCAGAAAATGATCAGCCAGAGCGGGAACATCCTCTAAGCGTTCCCGGAGCGGGGCGACAGGAACAGTGATGACGTTAACCCGATAGAAAAAATCCTCCCGGAATTGATTTTCCTTGATAAGTCGGGGAAGATCCTGATGGGTGGCGCTGATTAGGCGGAAATTGGTCTCAATGGTACGACTGCCTCCCAGCCGCTCAAATTTTTTTTCTTCCAATACACGTAAAAGAGCAACTTGCATTTTGGTAGAAATTTCTCCGACTTCGTCTAAAAACAAAGTGCCGTTATTGGCCATCTCCAGTCGACCACGTCGAGCTTTGGCAGCGCCGGTAAATGCACCCATTTCGTGACCAAAAAGCTCACTTTCTAGAAGCGTCTCTGATAAAGCCCCACAGTTTATGGCCACAAACGGCCCGTAAGATTGCTCGCTTTGTGTATGAATGGTATGCGCTATCAATTCCTTTCCCACCCCGGTTTCTCCTGTGATAAGCACCGGTGCTGAGGAGGGTGCAACATCCTCAATAATTGAAAAAACCTCCTGCATGGATTCAGACTGTGCGACAAAACCCTCGAAAATGGCCTCTCGCTGTTCCGCCAACTGCTCCCGCAAAGCAATGTTTTCATCTCGTAAAGCCTTACTTGCTATAACACGTTCCATGAGCAAAGAGAGTTGATCAGGATCGAAAGGCTTGCAAAGATAGTCGCAGGCACCACGTTTCATGGCTTCTACCGCCGTTTGGATGGATCCATGGGCAGTGATCATAATCACATCGACATCCGGTTGTTTCTCTTTTAATCTGGCCAGGAGTTCCAGGCCGTCCATTCCGGGCATCTTAATATCGACAAGGTACACATCACAGGGTTTCTGCTGCATGCGATCAAGTGCCTCCGGGCCGGAGCCTGCTGTTTCAACCCGGTATCCGTCTTTTTGGAACCATGCTGCCAGAGCTTCGCAAATGTTCTCCTCGTCGTCTACTACCATGATCTGCATCGCAGAACTCATCGATTTGCTCCTCCAATTAAATAGGTCGTGTTTAACATTTAAACCTCATCTATATTGCTGAGGACATTAATTTAGCATCCGAATAGCCCCTTGCATGGGTCGAACTTCTGGGCAATTTAATCTTAAACACGGTGCCCTTTCCCGGTTTGCTGTCGACCTCTATAACGCCATTATGTTCTCGTATAATGCCGTAAGTCATAGACAACCCGAGTCCGACCCCTTTGCCGTCCACCTTGGTCGAGTAAAAAGGTTCGAATATGTGGGATAAATCTTCCGGTTTTATCCCCTGGCCGTTATCGGCAACGGTTAGCCATACCATGTCTTCTCCGTTATCCAGTCCTCCGCTGATGGCCAGCTTTCCACCTTCAGGCATGGATTCGATGGCGTTAAATATCAAGTTCATCAGGCATTGCTGAATCTGAGCACTATCGCCACATACGTTAAAAGGCGCTTTCGGCAGGTTTACTTCAACTTCCACTTGGCCAGAGTCGAATTGATGCTTGGTCAACATCATGATGGTTTTAACGACTTCGATCAGATCGATATCCTTTGATTCAATACTTTTCTGCCGTGCGAAGGTCAGTAGATTGTTAACGATGCTGCCACATCGCAATGCCTCACGAATAGACAAATCCAAATACCGTTCAAATCCGGCTGAGCCTTCCGGAGGCAATGTATTCTTCTGCAGATAGGACAAAATGAGTTTGTTGAAGGTGACGATGCTGGTGATAGGGTTGTTGATCTCATGACAGACCGAAGCGACCAACCGGCCCAAGGATGACAGCCGGTCTTCCTGTGCAAAGCGTGCCAAATCGTCTTTGATAACCTGGGTGCGCTGTTCGATTCTATCGGCAAGAGCTTTTGTGATATCTCTTACGGTGATAACGAGTTGGACGATTTCGTTCAATTGGTTGAATATGGGATAGGCTGTCACTTGGGAAACTTGAGGTTCTCCATTGATGCTGAGATTTTCGTGCAAGACTCGGGAGGGCTTGCGAGTCCTTAACGTTTCTTGAGCCGGACAGATTCTTCCATGACAGTCGCAATGTTTCTGAGAGTCATAGATGACTTCGAAACAGGACTTGCCGAGGACAAACTCACGGCCTTTACCCACGGTAATTAACGGAGAGTCATTGCAGTTTATAATGCGGAAATTACGGTCGATAACCATGACGCCATCCGGTGAAGCTTCCAAAAGTGCAGAGGCAAATGATGTGGCCAGGTTGATTTCAGTTGCTTTATCGGCAACTCGCTCATGCAGAGTTGCGATATCTAATAAAAGCATTGAAGCCTGGCGGTCTAATATACCCACCGTGGGTGGTTTATGCTTAACCAGATCGGATAGTATTTGTTGCTCTCCGGTTAATTCAAGAATGAAATCCAGATGGTCCATAGACAACATTTCTATATAATTATCAAATAGTTCTATATCCATTTCACCGGCGTATTTATTACATGCGATGGATTTGGTAACGGCCGCTATTCCGGAGATCTTGAACTGAAAATGGACAGGTTTGATTGATCTCAGCGCCTGCATGATGGATAAACAGCGGGAACCTCTGGCGACCAAGCCCACATTAAGCACTAGGCAGTGCTTCAACTCTTTAATTATGGCCATGCTCATTCTCCTTTCGAAGACCAAACTCCTGAGAATGGTGATGATGTTTGTGGAAAAGATGGATTCAAATGCTATAATAAGCGAGTTTTAACTTATACATATTAAACTCGCTTGATCTTGGTACATAGCTGCGATGAGCAATCGATCATTCAGGACTTAACGAAAAGTATTGTAACTTTGTCAACGGAGAGTGTCAGTATGTACATAAGAATCGACGGTTATGATAAAATGTGCGCTCCAGCTACGTGAGTAACACAATGTATTACATTTTACTTTTTATGTGGGGTTTTTGTCAAGTAACAAACAGTGAAGAAGGGAAATGAAAATTATGGCGCTTTCCGATTTGCCATGGCATCTGTTTGATTTTACCTTGCGCAAAGTACTGGATGAAAAGTGAAAAAATAGCTTGATTTTGTCCTGGTGCTCTTAATTGATACACCTATGGCGCAATTCCGCTTAATCCATTAGATATCCTTGATATTTTTTCCTGTTATTTCATATTCCGGATTCGCACCTCAATTTCCTTTTGATCTTGAAGTAATTTCAGAAGTTTCGAGGTGTCTGTGTCGCCAAAATGATAAGGGTATAAAATTTTCGGCCGAAACGCTTTCGCGGCGTCGGCGACCATCTCAGGTGTCATCGTATACGGCAGGTTCATTGGCAAAAAGGCACAGTCGATCTCTCGAAGTGATTTCATTTCAGGGATGTTTTCCGTGTCCCCTGCAATATACACCCGCTTATCCCCAAAGGTGATGATGTACCCGTTTCCGACACCTTTTGGATGAAAGGGTTGTCCGTTATCCCGCTTATGGACGAGATTGTAAGCCGGAATCGCTTCTATTTTCAATCCGTTGACGGTTTGAACATCGCCGTTTTTCATAATAATGCCGTTTTTTACCTGTTTTGAACAGGCTTCGGTCAACACCACCTTTGTTTTTTCAGTCCGGATGAGTTCGAG
>JAOUGB010000328.1 GCA_029857875.1 Desulfobacteraceae bacterium
GTTCAAGATCAAGGCATGCGAAAAAAATAACCACAGGCATATGTTTAATATTCCGAGGATTATTTTTTGAGCATAACGCAGAGATTGGGTAAAAAGACCATTTATGGATGGACAATAGTTAAAGGCATTCAAGTGTCCCTCATAGTCAACGAAATATTTTACAGCATACAAGGTGAATCCATATGCAGCGGCCGTCCCTGCACATTCGTCAGGCTTACGGGATGCAATTTACGATGCTCATACTGCGACACTCAATATGCTTATGAAGAAGGGATGAAGATGGAAATTGCTCAAATCATGCGCCATGTCGCCGCTTACAAGTGCCCGCTGGTTGAAATTACCGGCGGCGAGCCCTTGCTTCAAAACGAAACCCCTCTGTTGATTTCAAGGCTACTTGAAAATGGGTATATGGTTATGATGGAAACCAACGGGAGTTTTGACATCAGTCGGGTTGACGAGAGGTGTATAAAAATTGTGGACATAAAATGCCCCTCAAGCAATGAATCCGAAAAGAATGATCTGGAGAACTTAAAAAGGCTCCATCCAAAAGATCAGATTAAATTTGTCGTTGGAAACCGTGAAGATTACATGTATGCCAAAAATATCATTACATTACATTGTCCGAATTTTTTAGGAGATCACATTCTCTTTTCTCCGGCATCCGGAATCATGTCACCCGCCGATCTTGCAGGTTGGATACTTGAGGACAACCTGAACGTCAGGCTTCATCTTCAATTGCATACAATAATATGGCCAGACAAAAACAGAGGAGTATGATTCGGTTATGAGTCCGACTAAGAAAGCCGTTGTCCTATCCAGCGGGGGAATCGATTCAACCACTGCCATGGCAATAGCCAAACACGAAGGCTTTAAAATCTACAGTTTGAGTTTTTTCTATGGACAGCGCCACGCCCTTGAGCTTGAAGCCGCCCAAAAAGTGGCGAACGCCATCGGTGTCACCGAACACCTTGTCATCAATATTGATTTAAAACAAATAGGCGGTTCATCTCTTACCGATGATATTGATGTGCCAAAAGACAGGGATGAACAGGCGATGTCCCGGGGAATACCCGTTACCTATGTTCCGGCAAGAAATACGATTTTCCTTTCCTTTGCCCTGGCATGGGCCGAGGTTCTCAAATCATCCGATATTTTTATCGGCGTAAACGCCATTGACTACAGCGGATATCCGGATTGCAGGCCCGAATATATCGACGCATTTGAACGAATGGCCAATCTTGCAACAAAGGCAGGTGTGGAAGGCACCACAAGAGTCAGGATAAGGACACCGCTTATTCGCTTGACCAAAGCAAAGATTATTCAAAAAGGGATTGATTTGGGGGTTGACTTTGCTCTAACCCACAGCTGCTATGACCCTTCCCCTCAAGGTTTTGCATGCGGCAAATGTGACAGCTGTTTTTTAAGAAGAAAAGGTTTCAAAGAAGCAGGTGTAACAGACCCGGCAAGATACATCTGACTGATGCTCTAATTCGTAATCTCGATGACGTATTTGATGTCATTGCACTTGCCATTTCAGTTGGAAAGCGGGGTCGCATTTCCACTTTGGCCATGTTTACCAAGCTTCTAATCCAAACTTCATCTGCTTATTCACCCTCCAAAATGTCCTTCACCTTCTCTGACAACGCTGCAAGTTTAAATGGTTTTTGCATAAAGGCTTGAGCACCCGCGTTCAGAATTTCTTGAGCGGGGCCGTCAAGGGCATAGCCGCTCAAGATGATCACCTTGAGGTTTCTGCGGACTTTTTTGAGAAGTTTATAAATCACGTCGCCGCGCATATCGGGTAAATAAATATCGATGATGGCGAGGTCGATATCTCCATCATAGGACCTGCCAATATTGACGCCTTCCATCCCTGTCCTGGCTGTTAGAACGTGATAACCGAGCCTTTTTAATATCGTCCGGGTTACATCCATCACCTGCTCTTCATCCTCGACAATTAAAATAGTGCCTGTTCCCCTAGCAAGCTCGGTTTTTGGCTTTGCTATTTCTTTTGGCTTGTCCTCAACGGCAGGCAAATAGATACGAACCACGGTTCCTTTGCCCAATTGGGATTCAACCGAAATCCAGCCTCCATGGTTTTTGACAATGCCATACACGGCTGCCATGCCAAGCCCACGACCCTGAAATTTTCTGGTGAAAAAAGGCTCAAATATCTTACGTTTTGTCTCTGCGTCCATCCCTTTTCCATCATCCTGAACCGTGAGGCAGCTGTACCGCCCAGGCTTAAGGCCAGGGTTGTATTTCGCAATCCCCTCGTCGATTTCTTTATTGCTGGTCCTTATGATAATTTGACCTTGGCCTTCTATAGCCTCTGCCGCATTTATCACAACAGCCGAAAGCACCATATGCATCTGGGTCATGTCCGCCTCTATGTTTAAAATATCACTGGCAAGATTTGTCCTAACACAGATAGCGGAAGGGATTTTGTGCTGAATCATGGGCAACGTCTCTTCCACGAATTCACTTAAAGATATATTTGTCGGCCAGTACTTTCCCCCTCGTGCATATGCCAACAACTGATTTGTCAGGTGGACCATCCGTTGGGCGGCGTTGCCCATGGTTTCGACATACCGGTCTATACTTGCCATGTTGGGCAGGTCCATTTTAAGAAGTTCTATATTTCCGGTAATTCCTGTTAAAGCGTTGTTGAAATCATGTGCAATCCCGCCGGCCAAAGTAAAAATGCTTTCCATCCTTTGGACTTGAAGGTCCTTTTTCTCTTCTTCCGCCAGCTTGCGTCGAGTAATATCTTGAATTTGAACCAGATAACCACTTGCACAACGATCTGTTCCGCCTTCCATCGGAGTGATGACGATTTCAAGATAGGCCATCCCTGATCTGCCTCTTTCAAACAATTCAAGTTCATCGACTTTATCAAAGTCAAAGGGAGTTTCGTATCTCACCGTTTCTCCTTTAAGGAGTCTCGCCTTCAATTCAGGAGACGCATTTGGCGCATCAATCAGTTTGAAACCTTTCATATGAACAGGGTCGGATACTCCAAAAATATCCATGCAAGATTTATTGGCCTCAACCAACAGGCCATTTTGATCGTAAACCGCAATGCCGATGGGAGATTGTGAAAAAATCTCTCTGAATCTTCTCTGTGAGCCTTGCAGCGACTCTTTAAGTTTCCATTCACGAGCCACCTTGCGGATTACACTCGGTATCAGGGTGAAGAAATCTCCAGACTTTACCAAATAATCCCATGCTCCCAATTTCATGGCCTGAATCGCAATGTTCTCATCTCCTTGGCCAGTAATTATAATGACCGGGATGTCCCTTTTTTCTCGATTCAAAGATTCTAAGAATTCGATACCATTCATGCCGGGCAAGAGGTAATCAGCAATAACAAGGTCCGGATTAATCTTATCGAGTCTTTCGAGACAACCGGCTGCCTCCTGAAAATAATGGATCGAAGCGTCCGGGTAGGCCTTTATGATAGCCCGTTTCATGAGCTGAAAGTGTGCATCGTCATCTTCGATAATTACGAGCTTCAATTGTTCCATTTCGATAGTCCTTAAAGCGTTAGCATTGATTAGAATTCGCTTTTGAAGGTGAATTAAGTGAAAATTTTATTTCGTGTGCGGTATCCGGCTCATTCGCAACACATAGAACCCGTCGGTATGTAACAGATAAATATGCCTCCCTTCTTGCCGAACCCATTCAACAAGCTATATTATTCAAAATTTTTTGGATAGCTATCGTAGTATTGAGCGTTCTGCCAACTTGTTTTCAGGGCCTGGTTAAATTTGTACACAGCATAGATTTTTTCAAGACTTTTTAAGTAAAACAAGGATTTAAACAAACGGATAGGAAACGCTGGAAAAGTGTATAATCTTTTTTTAATATAATTATCACCGATATATATCGTCCTCTCGTCAATTTCATGAGGAAGATGAACGACATACGAAAAGCGGTATTTGTCCCAATCTTGCGGAAATTTCCTGTACACCAATCGGTCCTCCTCCTGTAATTGCTCCATTAAGTTAGTACCGGGTAACGGAGTAAGTATGCTTAGCTGCATCATGTCTATGTTGGATTGAATTATAAAATTCGCAAGTTGTTTATAGTATTCAGGTGTTTCATAATCATTTCCGATAA
>JAOUGB010000330.1 GCA_029857875.1 Desulfobacteraceae bacterium
TCTCGAGGTGGCTGAAACGGCGTTAAATGAGTGGGGTAAACCCGGCGGTGAAGTTCTTTACATGAAGCGGGCGCCTGAAGCCCTCTATGAGAAATGGAAGAAAAACGGCGTTCTTCCCAGAAATATTGACAGGGAAATTGTTGAGATCATGCACCGCACCCATATGGGTGTTGACCAGGACTTCAGAAATTTAATAAAGCAGGGCACCCGGGCAGCCCTGGCGGATGGCTGGGGCGGCTCCATGTTGGCCACCGATCTCCAGGACGTACTTTTCGGAACCCCCTATCCCGTCCAGTCTGAAGCCAATCTCGGTGTCATGAAGGAGGATTGTGTTAATATTATTGTTCACGGCCATGAGCCGGTTCTGTCAGAGGTCATCGTGGCTGTTGCCCAGTCCCGAGAAATGGTCGACTATGCCAAGTCAAAAGGGGCCAAAGGGATTCAGTTGGGCGGTATCTGCTGTACGGCCAATGAAATATTGCAGCGCCATGGCGTACCCCCGGTAGGAACGTTTTTGCAGCAGGAGCTTGCCATAATTACCGGTGCCTGTGATGCCATGGTGGTTGATATCCAGTGTATTTTCCAGAATCTTGCCAACGTGGCCAAATGTTTCCACACCAAGCTGATAACCACTCACCCCATTGCCAAGATGGAGCAAGACAATGTCATTCACATTGAGTTCGACGAGCATCATGCTTTGGAAGATGCCCGGCGGATCGTAAAGATGGCCATTGACAACTTTGAGAACCGGGGTACGGAAGTGATGATCCCGAAACATAAAGGCGTTCAGGTTGCCGGATTCGGTGTTGAATCCATCGAATACCATCTGGGCGGAACCTTTCGCGGATCTTACTTTACCTTGAATGATAATATCATCAACGGCCGTATCCGGGGTGTTGCCGGTGTGGTCGGGTGCAACAACGCAAGGACAAAACATAATGAGGGACATATTAAAATTGTCAAAGAACTGATCAAAAATGATGTCATTGTCCTAACCACCGGGTGTAACGGTATCGCATGTGCCATGGAAGGGTTGCTGACACCTGAAACTGCACAGGTTTTCTGTGGACCGGGACTGGCCGAAGTGTGTGAGACCGTGGGGATTCCCCCGGTGCTTCATCTGGGTTCCTGTGTCGACAACAGTCGGATTTTGCTGGCGGCAACCGAAGTTGTCAAGGCCGGCGGACTCGGAAACGACATCTGTGATCTGCCGGCCGCCGGCAGCGCACCCGAATGGATGAGTGAGAAGGCCATAAGTATCGGCCATTATTTTGTTTCATCCGGTGTGTACACGGTCTTTGGCGTTACCCTGCCCACCTCCGGCGCTCCGGTCTTCCATGACTATATTTGCAAGGATCTGGAAAAGATTTATGGCGGTATGTGGGATATCGAACCTGATCCGATCAAACATGCCCAGAAGATGATCGCTCATATTGACAAAAAACGAAAAGAACTCGGCATCGATAGAGCTCGGGAGAGGGTTTTGATGGATATGGCCGATCGCCGGGAAATGGAGGCTGCATATCAAAAAGCTTAATATTTTATTCGGAAAGATAAAGGTTCACGTTAGGGGAGAGAGGTGCATTAATTGACCATAAAGGGAGGAAAGGAGGTGATATTTATGTTGGCTCATGACATATATCCAAAGATAGATATTAACACGTATCAGAAAGAAGCGGTTCTCAAAGATGGGACAAAAATTCTTCTCCGTCCGATGGTGCCAGAAGACAAAGAAGCGTTGTATGAGTTTTTCAAAGCGGTTTCCGAAGAAGAGGCCCGGTATCTGCGTGATGATGTTAAAAGCAGGCTTCTTATTGAATCATGGGCAAAAAACCTTGATTACAGCAGGACCCTGCCCATTTTGGCTTTAAAAGGTGACATCATTATTGCCGATGCCACTATCAATCGCCGTCGGTCCGGGTGGAAATGGCACCTGGGTACCGTGAGGATTTTTGTTCATAATGACTACCGGAACCTTGGTCTTGGGGAACTTATGGTAGATGAGCTCGCGCGGATTGCATACGGGCTTGGAATTGAAAAACTTATACTAGAAATTCCAGATACAAACGCTGCTGTAATTAATACGTTTACCAAGGCTGGATTTTATCACGCCGCAATGATCCCTAACATGGTCAAGGATAGACAAAACATGCCTGTCGATCTTGCAGTTTTGATGAAAGATATTAAACCACCCCTCGATGAGAGTTATGATTATGATTTCTAGCGCTGCTTTGGAACAGAGATTGAAGTTACGAGTAGAAGACCCTCTACTCCCCTAACAACGTTTTTTTATTTGGCAGATAATTTTAAACGCCAGTCGGCATACAATAAATTTTTTAGGTAAGTGTAAAAGTTAAGTTGATATAATAAAAACGAGGCGGTGAGATTGAGACGGCCTGATATTCATAAAAGTCCGTTGAATAGGGAGGTCTGTTATGATCAGAACCGCCATAGAACAAAATTTAGACAGTGTCCTAAAAATAGAAGGACTTTCATTTGCAATGGATTCCAAAGCCTCCACATTTTACGCAATGGAACTTCAGATGAACAAAAGGAATACATTTGCGCCCCATTCGCCCCTCAATGAGAACCCAAAACATAACTTAAATGGCATATTACCTCCATTCGAAGCTGAGGGGCGAGATGGGGCTACCTGAGATGAAATGCTGTGGTGATAAGTATTGTCAGAGGAAAGGGGGATCAACAAAGCTATAGCCGAATTTCATTGTAAGAACTTGAAAAATACGGATTTGTTATTTACGGAAGGGGAACTTGTATCATTATTTGCAAATGGCATTTCTTTCTGTGCTTAATTTAATCGTATCATCGCTTTCTAATTCAAACACACGATTCTCGATCATTTAGACCAGCATCTTTCCACCCATGTAATTGGTGAAATTTAAAAAAGTTTATCTAAGAAGATCGGGAGCAGAATATGCCCAACTATGATGAACAATTCCTGACGAGGGTTTTTGACAGCGTCTCTGATCCCTTTGCCATTTACGATCGTGACTTTCGAATTCTCAGGGTAAATCGAGCGCTGAGGACTCTTTTTAAAATCTCAACCGAAGAGATCATCGGAAAGTATTGCTATGCGGTTTTTTATAAACAAAAGGCAGTTTGCCGGGGATGTCATGTTCAGGAGGTCTTTTTAACCGGCGAATCGCAGATACGGCAAAAGCATATTCCCACACCAGATGAAAATAAACGTATTTTTGAAATCTATTCCTGTCCAATCAAAGATCAACAGGGCGTGGTTATGCAGGTTGTCGAGTACATACGAGATATTACCAAGCGCAAACACCTTGAAATCCGCCTGCGGGCATCCAAAGAATTCAACGAAAAGGTTATCAACAGCATCACAGACAGCCTTATAATACTTGACCCTGTTGCTTACACCATCATCCAGGCCAACGAATCGTTTTACTCCCGCGTTGGGAAAAAACATAATGAGATAATAGGTAAAAAATGCTTCGAGATTATGCTCGGAAGACAAACATTCTGTGAGAAATCCGGTATCCAGTGTCCGGTAAAAGAAACCCTACACTCAAAGTCTCCCGCCATCTCTGACAAAATTTATCCCGATAGTGACGGAAAAGACAGGGTGCTTCAAATTGCCACCTATCCGATCTTTGATAATCAGGGTGAGATCAGTTCGATAATCCGGTTGGAACGCGACGTCACTGATAAGCGAAAAATGGCGGATGCCCTGGCCTTTCGTTCAAAAGAACTGCAAAGAGCCCAGAATCAACTGGAGCGGTTGTTTAAAATTTCGCGGCAAGTGAACGCGAAAAACGCTTTATCAGAGATCGTCGATTACGCCCATGAAGTTACCCGGGAAATCTTTCCCAACGCTGTCCCTTTAATTTTTCTATTGGATGCCGGAGGCCGGGGTTTTCTGAGTTTGGAAGGCTGCAACCCCACTGTATTGGAGCCACTTTTGCGAGCGCAACAGGAAATTGAACGATCCGGATTGATTCCGGATTTTATCCAATATCTGCAAAACACTAGGGAACCTCGTGTTGTCGGTTCAACGTACAACAATGATATCCCCCAATTTTTAAGAATTATTTCAAAAGGTTTTCCCAACTGGTTTGGCT
>JAOUGB010000329.1 GCA_029857875.1 Desulfobacteraceae bacterium
TTCTGGGTGGTTGTTGAAAAAAAGTAAAGAATCCTGGCCCAAAGGACCAGGCTTTGGTTTACCCCTAAAAGGGGCTGTTTCCCTGAAAGCCAGACAAGTTAAAAGTGCCTAAAGTGATCTAAAGTGCCTAAAGTTATGGAGTCGCTTTGCTCCGCTGATTTTATATAATTTGGTAGAATTCCTTAACTTTAGCTCACTTTAAACTTTAGTTCACTTCAAACTCTTGCAGCAATCTTTTGGTAGAGCCAGAGAACTCTGACCTGGCCCAGAGGACCAGGTTTTTTAGGACGAAATAAAGATGTATTTTTGAGATGGCTTGTAAATTATCCACCTCCTACCGCTGGGAAAATTCCGACCCGCTCACCGCCTTTTAAGATAGACCCAAGGTCATGCTTAACGCCGTCGATAAAAACAAGTCTTACCTCATCTTCGGGAACACATAATTCTTCAAGAAGTGTTTTCACGGTTATCCCGGGTTTAACCGGATAGCTGTCCGAAGAAACCGGTGTAAATTTTTTCAGGGTAGCAAATAAGTTTATCGTAATATGCACTGCCATTTTATTCGCCAGTGTTTTATGAAGCCATCTTAAAAAAGTCTTTTGGCCCAATTTCTGTGTTGGGCCCACGTTTCAACTCCTCGACATACCTGAGTATGCCTGCGGGTTGAAATTCGGTCCCGCCTTGACCTTGAGCCAAAATCCAATTTTTGAGATGGCTTCATGAATTATAATTAATGCCTGTCCAGAAACGAGACATTTTGTTCAAGATCGAGGCATGCGAGAAAATTAACCACAGGCATATATTTGATATTCCGAGGATTAATTTTCGAGCATAACAAAGAGATTGGGCAAAATAGCCGTTTATGGACTGGCAATACTCTGTGTTAAACTCTCCCCCCACTCCACCTCAGCTTAGCTTTTAGAACATCAAAATAGTCTTGGCCGGGCAAGGTGATCATATTAATGGGATAAGGACCTTTACGGATAATGATGGTATGTTTTTCATTAATCTCAAGACCGGCCTGACCGTCGAATGTCAGCATGATATCTGATGATTTTTTTTCAAGTTTGATTTTTATACTTGCAGAATCAGGGATGATTAGAGGTCGGTTGGTCAAGGTAAACGGACAAATTGGCGTTATAAGGATTCCCGGCACAGCCGGATGGATAACAGGGCCGCCTGCGGCAAGGGAATAAGCGGTTGAGCCGGTCGGCGTTGCAACAATCAGCCCGTCTGCGCTGAAGGTGGTCAGATAATGATCGTCGATATATGTTTCTATATGAGCAAGTCTGGCAAGTACGCCCTTGTTGATGACAATGTCGTTCAACACGGTTTCACAGACAATTTCTTTCTCTTTTCGTGTAACTTTTACCAGAAGGCGCATTCTGGATTCGGTAAGAAACTGATTATTCAGTACAGACTCGGCAGCAGAAAAAAGATTGTCTTCTACTGTTTCGGCAAGAAAACCGACTTCACCGAATTTGACACCTAAGATGGGTATGTTTTGATCTCCGATCCAGCGAACCGCGCTCAAAAAAGTTCCATCACCGCCAAGCACGAAAACGCAAAACAGATCCGGAGGAGCAAAAGATTTGTCTCTGTCTAAAATTCTGCGTCTTGGCGGCAGATTTTCTTTAATGACGACATCTATATTTTTAGACCGGAGCCAATGTTTAAGTTCATCGGCTTTCCTTTCGGCCTCAACATCTTCTTTTATGACAATCCCAACTTTTTTTACAGTCAAAGATGATTCCCTTTTTTAAGTTTTTGTTTTCCAATTCCCATCTTTAATATGAATTCTTTTTTATTAATGTTCTTCAACCGCTAGATTTATTACTAATATCGTATCGGAACAGCAAGATTTTTTTTAAAATAACGATGAATTCTTCTTTTGTGTTGACTCATTTTTTTCATATTATTATATTTTTAGTTTATAAGCTTCTTTGGATAACCCAAAAAATCACAAGGAGGAAACGATGAAAAAGACTGGTTTTGGAAAGTTTTTTGTTATTGCAATCATTGGAATATCCATGATTTTTTTGTTTCCTGGCAATAGCCCTGCTGCCGAAACGATCAAGCTGGGCGTCGCCGGCCCCCACAGTGGTGACCTTGCTTCTTACGGATTGCCGACCGTAAATGCAGCCGAGCTCGTTGTTAAAGATATCAATGCAAAAGGCGGCGTACTCGGGAAAAAAGTAGAACTGCTGACCGAAGATGACGTATGCAAGCCGGAAGTCGCCACGAACACGGCAACCAAACTCCTGTCTCAAAAAGTGGACATAGTTTTGGGTCATATCTGCAGCGGCGCCACAAATGCAGCTTTAGGTATTTATAAAGATTCAAAGATCATTACCATGTCCCCTTCCGCCACAAACCCCGACCTCACACAAAGCGGTGATTACCCAAACTTTTTCCGGACCATTGCATCAGACGATGCCCAGGCAAAACTTGAGGTCGATTTTGCACTCAACACATTGAAGGTAACAAAGATCGCCGTGCTTCATGACAAAGGTGACTACGGCAAAGGACTGGCCGAATTCGCAAAGGGATTCCTTGAAAAAGATAAAAGGGCAACCGTTGTTCTGTATGAAGGGATCACTCCGGGTGCTGTGGACTATTCAGCAATTGTTCAGAAAATAAAACGATCCGACGCCGAAGCGGTCATATTCGGCGGGTATCATCCTGAAGCATCAAAAATTGTCACCCAGATGCGTAAAAAGAAAATGAAAACCTATTTTATCTCCGACGACGGCGTAAAAGATGACACGTTTATTAAAGTGGCTAAAAAATATGCTGAAGGTGTTTATGCCACAGGGCCCATGGACGTTTCCAAAAATCCCATGGCCATTGCCGCCAATGAAGCCCATAAAAAGACATACGGTAAAGATCCGGGCGCTTTCTTCCTCAACGGCTATGCGGCAGCACTGGCGCTGCTCAATGCCGTCGAAAAGGCCGGGTCAACCGATTATGATGCCGTTGAAAAGGCCTTGAGAACCGAATATGTTGACACACCCCTTGGAAAAATCCGCTTTGATAAAAATGGAGATGCAGAGGGTGTCGGATTCTCCATCTACCAGGTACAAAAAGGGAAATATGTCGAATTAAAATAACTGATTATTAAAAAGCAATACAGGGGTCAGGCAAAACAGCCTGACCCCTGTATTGTGTGATTTATAACGACAGGGACATTTTTCAAAAAAGATTAAAGTGAACTGCCGGGATAAGCCGCATAATTAAATATGGAATATTTTCTTGAGCTTTTACTTGGAGGGCTTACAAGAGGAAGCATATATGCACTGATCGCGCTGGGATACACCATGGTTTACGGAATTATTGAGCTGATCAATTTTGCCCATGGTGAGATTTATATGATCGGTGCGTTTACCGCTCTGATTGTTGCCAGCATTCTTACAATACTGGGCTGGAATCATATCGCCATCTTGGTCATCGCATCCATTGTTGCAGTCATCTACTCTTCGGCATATGGTTATACCGCCGAAAAACTGGCCTATAAGCCTTTGCGTCGGGCACCGCGGCTCTCCGCTCTCATCAGTGCCATAGGCGTGTCCCTCTTTCTTCAAAACTATGTGCTCCTGGCGCAGACTTCCGACTTTCTTCCATTTCCGAGCCTGATTCCGGAATTTAAATTTAATGAATCCTATGAACACATTATCAGTTCATCGGAAATCGTGATCCTCATCACCACCACTGTTGTCATGATTTTACTGACCTTTTTGATCAAGTTTACGAAAATCGGCAAAGCCATGCGGGCAACAGCTCAGGATAGAGACATGGCCATGTTGGTGGGCGTGGATGTGGATAGGGTCATTTCCTTCACATTCATCGTCGGATCGGCAACCGCTGCCCTGGGAGGTGTTTTGATTGCTTCCCATATTGGACAGATCAATTTTTACATCGGTTTTATCGCAGGCATAAAGGCTTTTGTCGCCGCGGTTCTTGGCGGTATCGGCAGTATACCGGGCGCCGTGCTTGGGAGTCTGGTTCTAGGCTGGACGGAAAGCTTTTTTACCGGTTATATTTCCAGTGACTATGAAGACGTCTTTGCTTTCCTATTTTTGGTGTTCATTCTTATTTTCAGA
>JAOUGB010000331.1 GCA_029857875.1 Desulfobacteraceae bacterium
TTACAACGACAACCCGGCTCCGTTTTTTGCTTACATCAATGCCGGAGACCATCAGGTGGTTTCTACATCACCGGAACGGTTCTTGCTACAAACCGTTGACCAAGTTGAAACAAGGCCCATCAAAGGCACCCGGCCCAGGGGCAAAACACCGACTGAAGACGAAAAATTAGGCCGGGAGCTGAAGCAAAGCAAAAAAGACGATGCCGAGCTTTCGATGATTGTCGATCTGCTGCGCAACGATATCGGTAAAGTCTGCCGCGCCGGATCTGTCCGAGTGGTAGAGCACAAACGGTTGGAAGCCTACCAGAATGTCTTTCACCTGGTATCCATTGTTGAGGGAACACTGGATCGAGACTGTGATTCGGTGGATCTTCTCAAGGCAACGTTTCCCGGAGGATCGATCACCGGCTGTCCCAAAATCAGAACCATGGAAATCATCGACGAATTGGAACCGCACACACGCCATATTTATACAGGTTCCATCGGCTACATCAGTTTTCACGATACCTTGGATCTTTCCATCGCCATTCGCACCGCCACAATAATTAACGGCAAAATTATCTTTTCAGTAGGAGGTGGAATCGTTTTCGATTCAGACCCGCTTGAGGAATATGAAGAAACCATACATAAAGGACGGACCCTGATGGAAGTGTTTAAAGACAAAGAAAAACAGTCCTCAAAAAAAAGCTGTGTATGGATCAATGGAACCCTTGTACCTTTGGAGCAGGCCGCTATACCGATAAGCGACCTGGGCTTTCAGTACGGCTTCGGGTTTTTTGAGACCATCCGGGTGGACAAGGGGAACCCGCAACACTTGAAAGCACATGTTGACCGGTTTTATCATACCTGGAGGAAGCTTTTTTCAGAACCGCCGCCGGATTTAACCTGGGCTGAGATTATCCATCAGGTCATCGACCAAAACGGCCTGATTAATGATACCGCGGTCGTAAAGATGGTGGCTACCAGAGGCGACCGTGAAACTCCTCCTTACAACCACACTCTCGTTGTCATGGCCAGGCCCTATACGCATCGCCTCACAGATAAAAAAGATCTGGGCCTTCACCTGGCCATATATCCATATCCGCGACAGACGCCTCTGGCCGATTATAAGACACTCAATTATCTATATTATTTTTTGGCCGGTAAATGGGCCCGAGCCCAAAACGCCGATGAAGCGTTGATATTAAACCCAGACAATACCGTTTCCGAAACCAATACGGCCAATATCCTTCTGATCAAAGATAGAACTGCAATTCGGCCGGAATCCTTGCATGTCTTGCCGGGAATCATGGAATCGGTTGTCGGCAAGCTTCTCTCAGCGTGGAACTACACAGTCGAGAAAAAAATCGTGCAGCCGCAAGAACTATTAAATGTTGACGAGGTGTTGATTACGAACTCATTGATGGGGACCGTGCCGGTACTGAGCCTGGATGGAAAATTTTTGTCGAAACCTTCAGATCTTTGGCAGAAGATCAACGAAGAAGTTTTTCGCTAATTGAACTTTTCAAATTAAAACGGTCATGGGCTTGTTTTTTGGATATGGGCATTCTTGAATTTTAATAAAAGTATAATCTCGATATATTATTCTCCTTCAAACTCGGTTAAAGTAAATGCTTTATATTTTTTTATCTTTTCCATACCTTTAAGGTCAGGTAATTCCACAATAAATACGCACTCAACGATTTCACCTTCCAGTTTTTCGACCAGCCTTGTTGCTGCGGATATCGTGCCGCCCGTGGCGATCAAATCATCTACTACCAGGACCCTTTCACCCTTTTTAATAGCATCTACATGCATCTCTACGATACTCTTACCGTATTCAAGGGTGTATGACTCGCTGATGGTTTTATAGGGTAGCTTCCCTGCTTTTCTTACAGGAACGAACCCGACATTAAGTTTATAGGCCAGCACCGCACCGAAAATAAACCCCCTTGCATCAATGGCAACCACTTTTTCAATCTCCATGTCCCGATAACGATTATAAAGCATGTCACACGTTTCTTTGAATGCCCTAGCATCCTGCAAAAGGGTCGTAATATCCCGGAACATCACTCCTTTAATGGGCCAGTGCGGCACGGTTCTGATCTTTTCTTTAAGATTCATGTTAACTCCCTTAGGTAGCGGCCATCCATAAATGAGGATTTTTGTTCAAGATCAAAGCATGCGAAAAAAATAACCACAGGCATATAGTTGATATTCCGAGGATTATTTTTTGAGCATAACGCAGAGATTGGGCAAAAAGACCATTTATGGATGGCCACTAGGTAATGTTTGAAACAGCATTCACTAGAAGCTTCTTAACTCGATCAGCATTCTGGTTAAAGACCTCCAGGATTTCTTCCCATGAAACCGGCTCCTCATCTTCCTTCCAGCAGTCGTAATCGGTAGACATGGCGACCACTGCATACGGTATCTTTGCTTCATTTGACAGAATCGCCTCAGGAGCAATCGACATGTTGATAACATCTCCTCCCCACATCTTAAACATCTTTGACTCTGCTTTGGTTGAAAACCTTGGCCCCTCGATGGTTATCACTGTTCCACCAAAGTGGGTTTCATAATTCAAATCTCTTGCTGCTTTATAAAGCGTCTTTCGCAGCTCGATGTCAAACGGTTCGGCCATGGCCGTATGCACAGCTCCGTTTTCAAAGGAATCATGAAATGTTACTTTTCGATGTTTTGTAAAATCAATAAACTGATCAACAATGACAAAATGTCCTCTTTCTATTTCCTCTTTAAGACTGCCACAGGCCGTTGTTGCAAGGATATGAGTCGCGCCCAGCTCCTTTAAGGCGTAAATATTTGCCCTGTAGTTGACCTGGCTCGGACTCAACCTGTGCTTTTCCCCATGCCTTGCGATAAGGACAACATCGACCCCGTTAATCTTGCCCACAGATAATGCAGAAGACGGTTTTCCATATGGGGTGTCTACTTGTATGACCTCTGGATTGCTTAGTATTCCCGGATCATCCAGTCCGGAACCTCCGATAATTCCGACCTTTACCATCGTTGTTGCTCCACTGGTTGGACCTCAATTAAGGTTGGATTTATATATGATATTGAAAAATTCATTGCGATTTATATAATAGATTAAAAAAGTTGTCAATCAGTCCTGTCTGAAGGGTTTGCCCAGGGAGGTTGGTACACTGCCGGAAAGAAACGCCAATATCGATTTTATTCTGATGTTATCTTCGGCCCAGTTCAGCACAGACTCTTTCTGGGCCAAAGACATGGCCAAAAGGGTAAAAATCATCAATGGAAACGGCGCTACCTGGAATACCTGGGCCGGAACGGTCGGCAGCCATCCTTGACAGTATATTCCAATGACCTGCAAAAATGAAAAAAGATAAGCACCCATCGCAGCTTTTATGGGATTCCACCCTCCGAAAATAACCAGCACAAGAGCAATCCATCCAACCCCCTCAGCTCCCTGGGGCCGTCCCCAGCCCGGCTTCACAGATAGAGAAAACGTTGCCCCGGCAAGCCCCACCAGCAGGCCCCCACAAATTGAATACATCATCTGCTGCCTTTTAGGATTTATCCCTCTGGCATAGGATGCCCGTGGGTTTTCCCCCACAGATCTGAGCTGCAATCCAAGCGGGGTTCTATACATGTACCACCAACAAAATACGATCATGGCCAGGCTGAAATAAACCAATAGGTTCTGATTAAAAAATATCTGCCCAAGAAAGGGCATATCTTTTAAAAGCGGAACCGGAAGAGGAACAACTTGGGGACCCTGCAGACGAGAATAAGAGTTGCCGAGGAAATAGGCAAGGTCACGGGTCATGAGTGTTAGAACGAATCCCACCGCCACCTGTGATTGGTTAAGGTAGATGCTGAAAAGGGCAACGATTGCTGCAACAATGCCCCCCACGACGGCAGCAAAAGCAAAACCCAACAAAATATTCTTGGTTTCAAAGGCAACAACAAAGGCAGCCATGGCACTTAAAAGTATGGTTCCGTCCAGGGAGAGGTTGATAATGCCTGCTTTTTCCGTAATCGTTTCCCCCAGCGTCGCCAGGACGATGGGCGCTGCTCCGGCCACGACGCCGGCAAATAATATGGTTAAATCAAGCTCCGTCATGTCG
>JAOUGB010000010.1 GCA_029857875.1 Desulfobacteraceae bacterium
AAAACTATGTAATGGTGCCGAAGGCCGGACTTGAACCGGCACGGGTCTCCCCACTACCCCCTCAAGATAGCGTGTCTACCAAATTCCACCACTTCGGCACATGCAATAGGATGACTTCATAAAACAATTCGCTTTAATGGCGTTTTACAAAATCATCAATGCGATTTTGGTATGTTATTCTGCCTGAGCAGGTTTTGCGGGCTGTGAAGTTTCCGGACTCGGTTGAGGGATTTTCTCCGGTGTAGCCGGCGCAGCCTGTTGCTCTATGGGTGCCTTTTTATCCATCATAATGGAATTTGTCGTACGATGGCCTGATAAGTAAGCAAGGCCCAGGGAAGTTAACATAAAAACGACGGCTGCCGCCGTTGTTAATTTCCCTAAAAACGTTGAAGAGCCGGTACTGCCGAAAAGCGTCTGACTGGAGCCCCCGCCAAAAGCAGCCCCCATATCTGCCCCTTTTCCGGTCTGAAGCAGAATAATCAAAATAAGGGCGATGCAAACAATCGTGTGTATTATGATTAAAAATGTTGACATAATTTTATTAAGTTCGATTCTGAAATTGAACGATTTTGCTGAATGTTTCCGGGTCAAGGCTTGCACCGCCTACCAGTGCCCCATCAACATCAGACATTGACATAAGTTCTACGATATTATTCGGTTTAACGCTACCTCCATATAGGATTCTTATAGATTTGGCAAGCATATTTCCGAAATTTATTTCAAGCGTCGTGCGCAAGAATTTATGAACCTCCTGGGCCTGATCAGTGGTTGCTGTTTTCCCGGTCCCGATGGCCCATACCGGTTCATATGCAATGACCAGTGTTTTCAGATCATCGTGAGAAAAGCCCTCTAACCCATTTTTTACCTGTTTGTCAAGCACTGAAAAAGTTTCGTTTAATTCCCGTTCTTTTTCAGATTCTCCCACACACATCACCGGTATTAAACTGTTATTAATAGATGATTTTACTTTTTTGTTAACAGATTCGTCGGTTTCCCCAAAATATTGACGTCGCTCGGAATGTCCGATAATGACATACCGGCAACCGGCCGAAACAAGCATGGATGGTGATATCTCACCGGTATATGCACCTTCAGCCTCCCAGTAAAGATTCTGTGCGCCCAGAGATATACACGTTCCTTTCACCACATCTGAAACCTGTGCCAGTGCAGTAAACGGCGGCGCAATCATTACATCAACATCGACAGACGTCGATACAAGTTTTACAAGATGTTTTGCCGTTTCAACAGCCTCGGAACACGTTTTAAACATCTTCCAGTTACCGGCAATTAGTGGTCTGCGGTTGTCCATTGATTGATCCCTTTTTTAGACCTTTTAAAAACGTCCCCTGTTTAAATCTTAAATTTACAGTTGTGCCGCAATCATCGCCGCCAGATCGATCATCCTGTTTGAATATCCGGTCTCATTGTCATACCACGACAGGACCTTGACCATGTTGTCCACGACATACGTTGTCGGTCCATCGACAATTGAAGATAAAGTTGATCCATTAAAATCGGTAGATACCAGCGGAAGCTCACTATAGCCAAGGATACCGGCAAGTGATTTTTCCGAAGCCTCTTTCAGAGCTGAATTTACATCAGTAACCGCAACCCCTGTTTTTTCTAAACTTGCAACGAAGTCGACAATGGATACATTTGGTGTGGGGACACGAATGGCAAGGCCATTGAGCTTTCCGGAAAGTTCAGGCAGTACCAGAGCCACAGCCTTGGCTGCGCCTGTGGTCGTCGGAATCATGTTCATGGCAGCTGCTCGGGCCCTCCGAAGATCCTTGTGAGGGAAATCGAGCAGTCGCTGATCGCCCGTGTAAGAATGTATGGTTGTCATCAAACCGCTTCTAATCCCGAAGTTTTCCAAAAGCACCTTGGCAATCGGTGCAAGGCAGTTAGTCGTACAAGAGGCGTTTGATATGATATTGTGATTTCTGGGATCATACTGATTTGAGTTGACACCCATGACAATGGTAATATCCGGTTCCTGTGCAGGTGCCGATATGATCACCTTACGTGCACCGGCGGTAAGATGTTTTGATGCGGTTTCATGGTCTCTAAAAAGACCGGTGCATTCCGCAACAATATCCACATTATAATCTTTCCAGGCAAGGGCGGCGGGGTCTTTTATAGATGTCACCGCAACCGACCTTCCACCAACTTCTATTGAGTCGTCTTTTGCAATGACTTCCGTCCCCAGACGGCCGTGAACAGAATCGTAAGCAAGAAGATGGGCTATTGTGGCTGAATCCATGAGATCATTAATGGCCACAACCTCAAGTTCAGCGTGATTGATTGAAGCCCTGAAAACAAGACGTCCTATTCTCCCAAAACCGTTTATACCTACTTTTACGCTCATATTGTCTCCTCCAAGTTTACCGGCTTATTCCCGTTTATTTCCTTTTAAAATTCCGCTAGCAAGTGAAATACTTTTTTTCCCAAACGCTTCAAGATGTTCAGCAAGATCGCAAAGATCCATTTCTTTTTTTTGAAAGTCTGCGGCTTTGATCAGAATAGGAAGATTAACGCCGGATATGACTTCCACTTTTCCTTCCTCAAGAAATGAATAGCTCAAGTTGGAAGGTGTTCCGCCAAACATATCTGTAAGGATCAGAATACCTTTATTACGGTCAACCTCTTTAATTGCTTCAGAAATTTTTTTGCGCAGTTTATCTACATTTTCTTTCAAATTTATGGAAACGGATACCATGGTATCGGGTCGAGTTCCGAGAATGAATTCGGCAGCATCAATAAGCGCATCTCCAAGCTGACTGTGTGTTACAATAACGATACCTACCATAATACTCCTTCTAAAGATCAATATCACGATGTGTGACCATGATCTTTCTGTCTGGTTTTTTTATATGTTTTGATATAGCTTCGGCAATGACCACTGATCGATGTCTGCCTCCGGTACAACCGACTCCAATGGTTAAATAGGCTTTGCCTTCTTTTTCATACAATGGAATTAAATAGTCAAGGAAATCCAGATATTTTTTTAAAAACGTTCGGGTGTCATCGTTATTTAAGACATAGTTCTGAACTTTTTCGGTTTTCCCGTCCAGCGCTTTCAGATCAGGAACAAAATGTGGATTTAAAAGAAAACGAACATCCATGATGAGGCTGGCATCAGAAGGGACGCCATACTTAAAACCGAATGACAGTATATTTATACTCATCGGAGCAAAATCTTTACTCTGTAGAGCGATATCCCGGATAACAGATTTCAGTTTGTGGACATTGTAATGGGAAGTATTAATAATTTTATCGGCAACGGTTTTAAGCTTTTTTAACTGCTCCTGCTCTGTACGGATTCCCTCTAAAAGGCTTTTGCTTTGGGCCAGGGGGTGATGTCTACGTGTCTGACTGTAACGCTCTAATAGAATGTTTTCGTCAGCCTCGAGAAAAAGGATTTTAAGTTTATATTCTTTTTCCTTAAGAGACTCAAATATTGATGGATACATGGAAAGAAAGCCTTTCTCTCGCAGATCCATCACAAATGCCAGTCCAGCGATTTCCGAGTCACTCTCAATCGGCAGTTCCACAAATTTTGGGAGAAGTGCTACCGGCATGTTGTCGACACAATAGAATCCCGTGTCTTCCAATGCTGCAATTGCACAACTCTTTCCCGAGCCAGAAAGCCCTGTAATAATGAATATGTCTAATTTTTTCACTTTAATTAATCATTGGTAAACCCCCGGCTTTGCCGGGGAGACTCCCAGAGTTTGACAATTCCGGGAATATTCGAAAGTCTTCCAAATGTCACCTCGTGAAGGCTAACAGAGAAGGATGCTTTGGACAAAATATTGCTAAAAATCAGGTCACACAACATAAAATTGCAAATATCAAGTTTTTAGATAGACACATACAAAAGCAGAAAGAAACTATTCGAAAACCAGATCAGCGGGATCTGTGTTGACATTTGCCACCTTTAGGTGGCCCATGGTTTTATGACCGCTTTGAGCGGTTCACAAATCAAGCCTCCGGCTTTGCCGGAGGTAGCTGACTCAAGGGTGGGGTTTAAAATTCTTCTTCCTCCTCTTCTTTAATAATTGAATAAATCTCATCTCTGCTAGTCGCACGTAACAGTTTTTCCTTGAAAGGATCATTTTTTAAAATCCTCGATATTCGTGCGAGAAGCTTCAAATGAAGGCCGGTTGAATTTTCCGGAGTGATTAGAAGGAAAAAAATATGGGCGGGCAGGCCGTCCATAGAATCAAAATCGACGCCCTTTCGACTGAGGCCAAAACCGAGAATCAGCGAATTAAGATCCTTCACTTTACCATGGGGGATTCCAATGCCTTCACCGATACCGGTGCTCCCGAGTCGTTCACGTTCCATCAGCACTTTTACGAGATCTTCATGGTTTACACCTGAAATATTGGCCACAGGAACGACAAGTTCTTCGAGGACTCCTTTTTTATCAACGGCTTTCAAATCAGCAAGAATTGCTTCTTTGGGCAAAACATCAAGAATCTTCATTTCATTTTCACCAAATTCAGGTATTAGCTTCTGGGTTGAATCAGACCATAGTTACCATCTTTGCGCCGATAGAGAACATTGACCCGATTGCTTCTGGCATCTGTAAAAACAAGAAAATTATCGTTTACGAGGCTCATCTGCATAATCGCTTCTTCCACATCCATAGGCTTATATTCGATATTTCTAACGATGACATGTCGTGTGGCCTCATCTTCCATAAAAGGATTGTCTTCAACAATATTTTCCTTTGTGTTGGATTTCGATCCGCTTCGATATTTCCTTATTTTATCTTTGTTTTTCTTTATTTGTTTTTCAAGTTTGTCCAGGGCAATATCTATGGCTGAATACATATCGTCTGTTACCTCTTTGCCATAAATGTTTAGCCTGTCACCGATGATGTTGATTTCTGCCATATGGCGAAATTTTTCAACTGAAAGGACAACATTTGCTTCAGCAGGGTTGTATAAATATTTGTCAAAGCGATCCAGTTTTTCTCCGACATATGATTTTAAATTTTCCGAGGGATCAATATTTTTAAATGTCACCGATGTTTGCATGCGTAAAACCTCCCTAGAATTCTTTGCGTTTGTTGGATGGTAATACTCTCATCATTTCACGATATTTGGCTACGGTTCTTCGAGCAATACTAATATTTGAGTCCTTTAGAAGTTTTGAGATTTTATCATCGCTGTATGGTTTTTTGGGATCTTCACTCTCAATAATCTGTCTTATCTTTTCTTGAACACTGGCAGAGGCGATAGCTTCGCCTTGGACCCGCTGGATAGAACTGTTAAAAAAATATTTCAATTCGAAAATACCACGCGGTGTATGAACATATTTGTTGGTTGTTACCCTGCTGATTGTCGATTCGTGCATTCCGATGTCTTCCGCAACATCTCTCAATACCATGGGTTTCAAGTATGCGATGCCTTTGTCAAAAAAACTTCGCTGAAACTTCAGTATACTTTCCATCACTTTAAAAATGGTTTTCTGACGTTGATGAATACTTCGGATGAGCCATGTGGCGGATCGCATCTTTTCCTGAATATATTCCTTTGCATCGTCGGAAAATGTTCCGCCTTCCTTGAAGGCATTTTTATAAAAATTGTTAACATGCAGTCTTGGCATCCCATCATCGTTAACCAGTATTACAAACTCATTTTCCAGTTTGTGGACAAAAACGTCGGGATTAATGTATTGGGCTTCTTCTTCGGTAAATTCTCTGCCGGGCCTAGGCTCTAAACTTTTGATCACCTTCACAGCAGTAATGATATCTTCGATGCTTATTTTTAGAGATTTTGCTATGGCCCTATAGTTTTTATTTTCTAGATGATTGAGATGGTTTTCGATAATTTTGATCACAATGGTATCATCGAGGTTAAAATGCCTTGCCTGTATGAGCAGACACTCCCTTAGGTCTCTTGCGCACACACCCGTGGGATCAAATGTTTGCATTAGGGCTAAAACTTGTTCAATCTTGACAGGATCAGAACCGCTCATGGTGGCGAGATTTTCGATGGACGCATCCAGATAACCATCTTCATTTAGATTGCCGACGATAAGACTTCCGATTTTTTCTTCCTCTTCCGTCGGAGATGTCATAAGCAGTTGCCAAAGCAAATGATCACGCAGAGATTCCTTGTGTGCTATAAAAGATTCGAAATCTGGTGAATCTTTTCTTTCGGCCTCGACATGGGTTCTGCCCGAAGAGCTGTATTCATTGATATAGTTGTTCCAGTCGATATCATCACGGATCTTTTCCTGTATCGTGACCTCTTTTGTTGAGGATGAGTCGGTAGATGCTTTATTAGACTGTCCATCCATCGATTCTTCAACAGTAACTTCATGGATTTCCTCCTCCAGAGTCGGATTTTCCTCGAGTTCTTTTCGAATCGTATTCAGAAGCTCAAGTCTTGACAGCTGCAGAAGCTTGATCGCCATCTGAAGCTGAGGTGTCATGATCAGCTGCTGAGTTAATTTTAACTGTTGTCTTAGTTCAAGGGCCATTTTATAATTTAAACTCTTCTCCTAAGTATATCCGCCGAGCGGTTTTGCTTGATACAATCTTTTCCGGAGGTCCGGATTCGATGATCTCGCCATCATTTAATATATACGCTTTGTCACAGGCTTCAAGCGTTTCTCTCACATTATGATCCGAGATGAGAATACCTATACCTCTATTTTTAAGATGCGCGATGATGTTTTTGATGTCGATTACAGCCAATGGGTCTATGCCTGCAAAAGGTTCATCAAGAAGAATAAATGAAGGATTTGTGGCCAGTGCGCGTGTAATTTCGAGCCGCCGCCTTTCCCCACCTGAGAGTAGATTGGCCTTTTGGTTCATCAGATGTTTTATTCCGAGTTCATCAAGTAGCATATCTGCCCGTTCTTCCTGCTCTAACTTAGAGATAGACAACGTTTCAAGAATTGCCATGATATTTTGTTTTACAGTCAGTTTTTTAAATACCGACGTCTCTTGGGGAAGATATCCGACGCCCCTGCGTGCTCTCAGATACATAGGATAGGTCGTTATGTCTTCATCATCAAGAAATACGTTTCCTTTATCGGGCTTTATCATTCCAATGGTCATATAAAAGGTCGTGGTTTTTCCAGCGCCGTTTGGGCCGAGGAGGCCAACAACACTGTTGTTTTTTATTTTCATGTTAACGGAATTTACAACCTGTCTCCCATTATATATTTTGACCAAATTTTCAAGAGACAATGTTGCCAATTATTTTATACCCTTTTGCCCCGAATAAAATACTGCTTCCACTTGTTTTTTATTCCCACTTTCAACATTAATTCGCCCGTCTGTTCTGTAAAATGTTATTTTTTCACCAGAAATAGAATCATTTTCACCTATGATCTTTGAGTTGTTTCCCGACAAAACAAGCACCATGGTTTCCGTATTGTATACGGCCTGTTGAGCAGTTGCAACCCTGTTGTCAAATTTTATTTCAACGTTACCCGTGGCAACGATTTTATGTATCGATTCTTCACTCACAGAAAGGGGCCCTTTATTGGCGATATTTTTTTTATAAAAAATTTTGAGCCTATCTGATATAATAACGGATTCTTCCTGGGTCGCCTTAACATTCCCAATAAATTCGGCATATCCGGCTTTGTTGTCAGAGATCAGCTTGTCTGATGTAATATGAATGGCTCCGTTTCCCCTGGGACTTTCTTTTTTCGGCTTACGCGACGTATCGTTAGCATACGCCATATGTATTAAAAAGCAAAAGATAAGCAAAAAAAACAAAGCCCAATATCGCAACGCTTTGAAATAATAATGATTAAAGTGTGAATTGATCACTAAAAATTCCTTTGACCTTTCCTTCAAACAACGCCTTATTGGTGTTTAAATTTAATGACATGGAATCAGCAACAAGCTCAAATGAATCCCCTGTAATGTTAACCGGAACTTTTGAAAAAATGATTCGCTCGTCATGTTTGTAATATAAGTTTTCACATCTTAGTTTGTAATCTTTATTTCTTATAACAACATTACCAAATATTTCCATGTCGTTAGAATCTGTTTTCAAAATTCCTTGATTTGCTGTTATATAAACCTTGGTTTCATCTTTAAGATAAAATGTCACAGACAGATCCTTGAAAATTGCCTGGCTATTTTTATCCATATAATCTGCAGAGGCGGCATCCAGACTCCATTCCTTTCTTCCATCTCGGGTAGCAGTTTGATGCGCCTTGCCAATGGAGATATTTGCTTTGCTTTGACCGATGGAAACAGGGCTGTCGTTTTTTTCTAAAACATGGCGATATTGCAAAAAAACTATCAGAACGACACCAAATGTCAGAAAAATCAAAGAAATCAGAAAAAATTTTAACTTTTTCTGATACGTGTTTTTTATAAATTTCATGCTAAAAACGTTCCAGAATGTCTTCCCATAGACCTTTAGCTTTTAATATCGCCTCACAAACTTCTCTTACAGCCCCGTGCCCACCTTTGGCAGATGTTGCCATATCCGCATTGTCAAGGATCGTTTTATGCGCATCTCCGACGGCAATTGAGAGCCCTATTATTTTCATCAACGCAAGATCAGGCAGATCATCGCCGATAAAGGCAACTTCTTCAGCAGACACATCGGTTTGATCCAACAGCGCATCAAGCACATCGATCTTATTGCCGACACCATCGTAAATAAGGTTAATACCAAGATCTTTACATCGGCTATAAAGCGCATTTGAGCGTCTGCCGGTTACGATGCCCAGGTGAATCCCCGCCTCCATAAGGAGTCTTATGCCGAGGCCGTCCTTTACGTTAAAGACTTTTGTCTCTGCGCCGTTATCGTTATAAATTATTCCGCCGTCAGTGAGAACACCGTCAACATCAAGAAGAAGGAGTTTGATCCTTTTTAGTTTGCTTAAAACCATATTAAATTTATCGTAATTTTAACGGATAAACTTTAGTTTACTTTTTAGTTGAGCCTATGGGGCCACACATGACTTAACTAAACAAAGCCTTTCGAATCGCTTTAAGCTGAGAAAGCAGTTCGTATAGGGTGTCAAGCTTTAATGAGTTCGGCCCGTCACACAACGCTTTGTCGGGGTCAGGGTGAACTTCCATAAATACGCCGTCTACACCGGCAGCCACGGCCGCACTGGCGAGAGTTGATGCAAATTCACGCTGTCCCCCGGAACTTGTGCCGGCCCCGCCGGGAAGCTGGATGCTGTGTGTTGCATCAAATATCACAGGCCAGCCTGTATCTTGCATTATTTTTATGCCGCGAAAATCGACCACAAGATTGTTATATCCAAACATTGTTCCCCGTTCTGTTAGCAAAATCTGGTTGTTTCCGGTAGCCGTCGCCTTTTCCACAACATTTTTTATATCCCATGGGGCAAGAAATTGCCCTTTCTTAATATTAATCGGCTTTCCAGTTTTGGCAACTTCTTTAATAAAGTCAGTTTGCCTGCACAAAAAAGCAGGAATCTGAATGACATCCAAAACACTTGCTGCATCAGCAATTTCGGATATCTGGTGAACATCCGAAATGATCACAAGATCGAGTTCCGATTTGATCCGATCTAAGATTTTGAGCCCATCCGTCAATCCGGGCCCCCTGAAGGAATTAATGGATGTTCGGTTCGCTTTGTCATAAGACGCTTTAAAGATAAAAGGGATATTCAATCGGGCAGTTAACTCTTTTAGAAATGATGCTGTTTGAAACGTCGTTTCATAATTTTCTATAACACAAGGGCCTGATATCAAAATCAACTGAGATCCTTGTCCGATTGAGATATTACCTGTTTTAACAATATTGCCCATCGCTTCTATAACCCTTAAAAAAACCATACGTCACCGATTTTCTGCGATTCATGTCGGTGGTAAGCGTTTTTTGTGAATGTGTCAACCTGGAAGTTTTTATACTCAGATCGTATGTTGATTTATTTAAAATTGTCAATCTTTGTCATTTTGTGATCTAATCCATTAACATTTATCGTGCATATGGGTAAAAGTCAAGAAACGAAAAAAGGAAAACAGTCCTTGATTACTGTCTTTTTTACTGTTATTATCAACAATTTATAAAAAAGAAAGGGTATCTCTAACCTATTGAAAACTGTTAAAAAAATCATAAAGTCAAGGTTTATCCTGCTGGTCTGCATCATCGTTCTTTTGCCTGTTGCATGGATCATGGTGGGAAAGTTAGAAGGCAAAAAGCCTTCTATCCTTATAGAGTCTCCATCCCAGTATATTGGCAAGACCCAAACACTTTCTGTTGCCGTATCTGACGCTCAAAGCGGTGTCCGAAAAGTATGGATCGGACTTGTTAAAGACGGCAAAGAAACTGTTCTGTTTCAGAAGCATTTGCCCTCTGCAGGTATTATTGGTGGCGGGGAAAAGCACGAGGTATCCTTTAACATCAAAATTGAGCCCGAGAGCCTGGGAATTGCCGACGGTCAGGCGATTTTGAGAATGGTTGCAAAGGATTTTTCCTGGCGGAGTTGGCTTAGCGGAAACACAACGTATTTGGAAAAAGATGTCATCATCGATACAAAACCCCCTGATCTGGATATTCTCACCAGGATCCATAATGTCAGTCAGGGGGGTACCGGCCTTGTTATTTACAGATTGTCTGAGCCATGCCTGAATAGCGGTGTAGCCGTGGGCGAGAATTTTTTCCCTGGATATACGGGATATTTTAAAGATAAGAATTTGTTTATGGCCTTTTTCACGCTGAATTACAAGCAGGGACCGGGCACCAATATCTTTGTTAAGGCAACCGATTTTGCCGGGAACAACACCAGAGCAGGGTTCCCATATTATATTAAAAAAAGAGGTTTCAAGAAGGTTGACATAAAAATTTCAGATAGGTTTCTGAATTGGAAGATGCCGGAATTTAATATCGATGTTTCTCCTGACTCTGAAAAACCCATGGTCGACAAGTTTCTTAAGGTTAATCGTGAGCTTCGGAATTCCAACGGAAGACAAATGCTAGAAATTGTTAGTGAAACAGATAAAAAATTATATTGGAATGGTGCATTTTTGAGGCTTCCCAATTCAGCAAGAAAAGCCAATTTCGCCGATTATCGTAACTATGAATATAAAGATCACATCATCGATCAACAGGTTCACCTGGGCATTGATCTGGCCTCGGTTGCACACTCGCCGGTTCCGGCTTCAAACAACGGGAAGGTTGTCTTTACCGGATATCTCGGCATTTACGGGAAAACAGTGGTCATAGATCATGGCTTTGGATTGTTCAGTACATATTCACATCTAAGTGCTTTTGATGTCAAGCAGGGACAGGCGGTATCTAAAGGTGAAGTTATCGGCCGTACTGGAAGCACGGGACTTGCAGGCGGGGATCACCTTCATTTTGGAATAATTGTTCATAACACCTTTGTAAATCCTGTTGAATGGTGGGATGCAGCCTGGATAAAGAACAATATTTCAACAAAAATTGAAACCATAAAATCTTCTTACTAAAAATATTGTATAGCAACAACGAGAAGCCAATGAAAAAACATAAAATTAATAAGTCATACCAGAATATTAATGAGAGGATCAGGACTGGGGAGGTTGTTGTTGTAACCGCCGAAGAGATCATAGATATTGTCAAAGAAGAAGGACCGGTTGAGGCGGCAAGGCGTGTAGACGTTGTTACCACCGGCACATTTGCGCCCATGTGTTCATCGGGTGCATTTGTAAACTTCGGACACTCTGTTCCGAGGATAAAAGCATCAAGGGTTTGGTTAAATAATGTACCGGCATATGCCGGCCTTGCTGCGGTTGATTGCTATATTGGCGCCACTGAGCCTTGTGAGGATGATCCGCTGAACAAGGTCTATCCAGGTGAATTTAGCTATGGCGGAGGACATGTTATTCAAGACCTGGTGGCAGGAAAGAAGGTCTATTTAAAGGCCGATGCCTACGGGACAGACTGTTATCCGGGAAGGATTGTAGAAAAGGAAATTTCATTGCGAAAACTTCCCAATGCCGTACTCTGTAATCCTCGAAACGGATATCAAAACTATAACTGTGCCGTGAATCTTACGAATAAAACGGTCTACACTTACATGGGCGCTTTGAAACCCAGAGCCGCCAATGCAAATTATTGCTCGGCCGGACAACTCAGCCCGCTATTAAATGATCCCTATTATAAAACCATCGGCCTGGGTACTAGAATTTTCCTTGGTGGAGCAGAAGGATATGTTACCTGGTCCGGCACGCAACACAACCCATGGGTTGAAAGGACAAAAAAGGGTTTCCCCAATACACCTGCCGGTACGCTGTGGGTTATGGGAGATCTCAAAAAAATGAAACCAAAGTGGCTCATGGGTGTGAGTATCCAGGGATATGGATGTTCACTTGCTTTGGGGTTGGGCATTCCCATTCCCATACTTAACGAGGAGATTGTACAATACACCGCGGTATCGGACGAGGAACTTTTTACCCAGATTGTCGACTATGGACATGATTATGCAAACGGCATTTCAAAAAGCTACGGCCAGGTCAGCTACGCAGAACTTAAGAGCGGCCATATCAAATTTAGAGGAGAAGAAATACCCACGGCCCCGCTGTCCAGCATCGTGAGAGCACGTGAAATTGCCGAAATGCTAAAAAGGTGGATTTTAAAGGGTAAATTTTTAATCGGAGAACCGCAGTTTACATTACCAAGATAGGTGATAAGTGATAGGTGTTGGGTCATGAGACCTTATTCTGAAATCCTTTATCTATAACCCATTACCCCTAAACTATAACCCATTACCCATGACCTGGTTTTTTTATGTCGAAAACCATCCGAACGTTTATAGCCATTGAAATTCCGGAGGACATTATTTCCAAATTTCGTGAACTTCAGGAAGGCATTAAAGTTTATGGTTTTAAAATTAGATGGGTACGGTCCGAAAACATTCATCTGACCTTAAAATTTTTAGGAGACGTCGAAGCGGTTAAAATCGGTGAAATTGCTGAGACCATATCTAAAACCGTGGAGGGATATACTCCGATATCTCTTAAGGCAAAAGGTATCGGTGTTTTTCCGGGTATAAAACGCCCCAGTGTCTTATGGGTTGGTCTCACAGGTCAACTTGAATCTTTGGTGAGACTGCAAAAAACACTGGATGAAAATTTAAAGGAGCTTGGTTTCCCCGGGGAGAAAAGACCTTTCAAGGGTCACCTCACCATGGGACGTATAAAGGCTAAAATCGATGTGAAAAAGTTCGGTGATGCACTGATGGCATTTAGAAACTTTGAATCTGAAACATTTACTGCCGACCGACTTATTTTGTACAAAAGCGAATTGAAGCCATCAGGCGCTTTTTATACAGAACTGGCGAGTGCATCTTTGGGTTAAACTATTGTCCATCCATAAATGGTCTTTTGGCCCAATATCTTCGTTATGCTTAAAAAATAATCCTCGGAATATTAAACATATGCCTGCGGTTATTTTTTTCACATGCCTTGATATTGAACAAACATCCTCATTTCTGGATGGACACTAACTAATAAACAACTATGGTGAACAATCGGAGGGAACAATGAGCATTTCACCGGACAAGGAAAAAGCAGTAAATACCGCCATGGCTCAGATAGAACGGCAGTTCGGCAAGGGTTCTATTATGAAACTGGGTAGCAGCACTATTATCGATGTGCCGGTCATATCAACCGGATCCCTCGCGCTAAATAAAGCACTGGGTATCGGTGGACTTCCCAGAGGCAGGGTGATTGAAATTTATGGTCCTGAATCTTCCGGTAAAACCACACTTGCGCTTCATGCGGTTGCAGAAGCCCAGAAACAGGGTGGTGTTGTCGCTTTTATTGATGCTGAGCACGCCATAGATACTTCCTATGCCAGAAAACTCGGAGTAAATTGTGACGATCTGCTGGTGGCTCAACCGGATACAGGGGAACAGGCACTCGAAATTGCGGATATGCTTGTCCGGAGCGGTGCATTGGATATCATTGTGATTGACTCTGTTGCCGCACTTGTACCCAGGGCTGAGATAGAAGGCGAAATGGGGGATTCTCACATGGGACTTCAGGCCAGGCTCATGTCTCAGGCGTTGAGGAAATTAACCGGTACCATTAGCAAGACGATGACAGCGGTGATTTTTATTAATCAGATTCGTATGAAAATCGGAGTTGTATTCGGAAATCCTGAGACAACGACCGGCGGTAATGCTCTAAAATTCTATTCTTCGGTCAGACTCGACATCCGTCGCATCGGCTCCATAAAGGATGGGCAGGAAATCGTGGGTAACCGAACCCGAGTGCGTGTCGTAAAGAATAAAATGGCGCCACCTTTCACTGAGGCTGAATTTGACATCATGTATGGAGAAGGAATATCACAGACCGCAGATCTAATCGATACCGGTGTTACGGTCGGTATCATAGAAAAAAGCGGTTCATGGTATTCGTATGATGGAGAAAGGCTTGGTCAGGGCCGTCAGAACGCACAAAATTTTCTTAAAGATAATCCGGATATTAACAATTCAATATCAAACAAAGTCAAAGAAGCATTGGGCATTTCGAAAAAGAAACCCGAAGGTACTGAAGTTGATTCGTGAATCGAAACGTTTATTACAATTTTCAAATGGAGTGAAGCATGACGGGCAACGAAATACGAAAAAAATTTCTTGATTATTTTGAAAAACATAACCACCGGATCGTAAGGAGCTCATCTCTTGTTCCTTCTGACGATCCTACGCTTTTATTCGTCAATGCCGGCATGGTGCAGTTCAAGCGCTGCTTTTTAGGCGAAGAAAAAAGAGGCTATGTCAGATCGGCCACATCTCAGAAATGTGTGCGCGCCGGCGGCAAACACAACGACCTGGAGAATGTCGGTTACACCGCCCGACACCACACTTTTTTCGAGATGCTGGGCAATTTTTCTTTTGGGGATTACTTCAAGGAAAAAGCCATCGATTTTGGCTGGGATCTCCTGACAAACGGCTATGGACTGCCCGAAGAAAAACTGTGGGTTTCCATTTATCTTGACGATGACGAGGCTCATGAGCTCTGGCACAAAAACATTGGGGTACCGGAAGAAAAGATCTTGCGCTTTGGTGAAGAGGACAACTTCTGGGCCATGGGGGATACCGGCCCATGTGGCCCCTGCAGTGAAATACACTTTGATCGTGGTGTGGAATACGGTTGCGACCGGCCGGATTGCGGGGTCGGCTGCGAATGCGACCGCTTTTTAGAGATCTGGAATCTGGTGTTTATGCAGTTCAACCGCGAAGCCTCCGGCAAGATGGACCCGCTTCCCAAACCGAGCATCGACACCGGGATGGGGTTAGAACGTCTGGTTGCCCTGATTCAGGATGTGCCCACAAATTATGATATCGACCTGATCCGGCCCATCATTCAGAAGGTCGAAGAACTTGCCGAAACAAAGCTGGGCCAAGCGTGGGAATCCGATGTAGCCATGAAGGTCATTGCCGATCACAGCCGGGCAGCTGCTTTTTTGATCGGCGACGGCATCCTGCCTTCCAACGAGGGCAGGGGCTATGTGCTGCGCCGGATCATGCGCCGGGCCATTCGTTACGGCCGAAACATCGGTCTAACCGATCCGTTTTTACATAGAACCGCAGATGTCGTATTTGACATCATGAAGCCGGAATATCCCGAGCTTATTGATGCCAAAGCCTATATTACCAATGTTATCCAAAACGAAGAAGTCCGATTTTCAGAAACCCTGGATCACGGTCTTAAAATCTTGAACGACAGCCTGGCTGATCTGAAAGCCAAAGGCCAGACCCGGGTACCGGGCGACTTGATATTCAAACTCTACGACACCTATGGATTCCCGGTCGATATTGTTCAGGACGTGGTCAGGGATGAGAACCTGGATTTGGATATGGACGGCTATGATCAGGCCATGAAGGAGCAGCGGGTCAAGTCCAGAAAGGTGGCGGCTTTTACCAAAATCAGCGAGGCATACAAGAATCTTTCGGCAGAAGGCGTCATGCCTGAGTTTGTCGGTTATGATACGACAACGTGTGAATCCAAAGTTCTTCTTCTGGTCCAAGACGGCCGGGAAGTTGAAGAAGCGGTAAGCGGGCAGAGCCTTGAAGTTGTCACCGAAACAACACCCTTTTACGGTGAGGCCGGCGGTCAGGTTGGTGACAGCGGCAAAATCACCGGTCCGGATTTTGAGATAAAAGTTATTGACACGATCAAAGATCCGACCGGAATCACCATCCACAAAGGCGACATGATTTCAGGAAGCATTCAAAAAGGGCAGAATGTGACCCTGACGGTCGATAAGACTTCGCGTAGCGCAACCGAGTGCAATCATACGGCCACCCATCTGCTTCATTTTGCCTTGCGAAAAGTTCTGGGTGACCATGTCAAGCAGTCCGGTTCTTTGGTTGCGCCGGACAGGTTCCGCTTCGATTTCACCCACTTTTCCCAGACCACTGCTAAAGAGCTGGCAGAGATTGAAACCATCGTCAACCAGCGGATACGCGACAACGTACCGGTTGAGACCGTGGAGATGGATGCCGAAAAAGCCTTCAAATCCGGTGCCACCGCCCTTTTTGAAGAAAAATACGGCGATCGGGTCCGGATGGTTTCTTTAGAAGACTTCAGCAAGGAGCTTTGCGGCGGGACCCATACAGGGGCCACCGGGAACATCGGTCTTTTCAAAATCATCGAGGAATCGAGCGTGGCTTCCGGTGTACGGCGAATCGAAGCCCTGACTGGCGGAGCGGCCTTGGTGCATATCCAAGAAATCGACAAGTTGTTGGATGAAACCGCCCGCCTGCTCAAAGAGCGACCCGACATCGTACCCCAAAGAGTCGAAAAAATGCTGGCCAATCAGAAATCCCTTGAAAAGGAAGTCGAACGTTTGAAAGTAAAGATCGCCTCCGAAGTGGTCGATGACATCGAGGCGGACGTTAAAACCGTAAACAAAGTCAAGGTCCTGGCCAAAAAGGTTGCGGTGGACCAGCCGGCGGCTTTGAGGGATCTGGCCGACAGGTTCAAGGACAAGATACAGTCGGGCATCGTGGTCCTGGGAAGTGCCGCCGGCAATAAAGCCATGCTGATCGTCATTGTGTCCAAAGACCTGACCCACCGGTTTCATGCCGGAGAGATCGTCAAGCAGGTCGCGGCCGTTGTCGGAGGCAGCGGCGGCGG
>JAOUGB010000332.1 GCA_029857875.1 Desulfobacteraceae bacterium
ATTTTTAACCTCTCATAATCTTGCCAAGTTTTATTCATATATTACATAATATATAGCAAGTTGTCAAGCACTTTTTTTGTCTAACTTGTTGGAAATAGATGTCTTTCTTTTATTCAAGCAGGTTTACTGGGATAGAGGACTCGTTAACTTTTCTATAATAGTTAGTGAGTGAAGACTATTAAGTATGGGATAGGGGATGTTCATGCAGAACGTTCATAAATTTATATTGATATCATCTGCATTATGATTTTTTCCAGATGATATCATTTGTGTTACACAAAAATTCGTGACACCAAGATATCTCGCGACATCAGCACCGGAACAACCCAGTACCCTGCCTCATAACGAATGTCGAACGTTAAGAACTTTCTGCACGAACGTCCACTCCTGCGTCACTGCAAAAAAGATGATTTTTAACCTAAGCATTGTAAACTCCTTTTGATTAAAGAGGTTAAACTGATGCTTGGCCTATATTACCATCCACGAGACGCCAGATTTTGGCGTCATTTTCATTTTTTAGTGCTTTGGGCAAAGCTTCTTGCGGAAAATTCTGATAGCAAACCGGACGCAGAAAACGCTTTATCGCAGCTGTGCCTACCGAGGTTGTCCTGCTATCTGTGGTTGCCGGAAACGGACCGCCATGATTCATTGAGTGGCACACTTCAACACCGGTTGGAAATCCGTTGAAAATAATGCGCCCGACTTTTCTTTCCAATATTGTTATCAATTCCTGGTATTCAACCAATTCTTCTTTCGTGCCGTGAATTGTTGCCGTCAGATGTCCGGTTAACGACTTTGCAATTTCAAGGATCTGCTCTTTGGATTCGCATGCAATCAATAATGAAGAAGGCCCGAAAACCTCCTCTTCCAGCCGAGCATTTTTAAGAAAGGTTTGGGCGTTGGTTTTCAGTAGAACCGGGTTTCCCAAACAAGCCCCGTCAGTTTTTAAATCGCCTGCAATAACTTCTACACCTGTCACTCCGGTTAATGCATCTAATCCCGCTTCATAGGCTGACTTGATGCCCGCGTGCAACATTGTTCCCACAGGTTTTTGCTTCAAAAAATCTGCTGCAACATTTGAGAATTTATCAAACGTTTCACCTTGTAAACCAAAAACAATTCCCGGGTTGGTGCAAAACTGGCCGACACCAAGGGTCAGAGAATCGACCAGCCCGCTCGCAACACTTTCTTTTTTAAGAGCGCTTGGCAATATAAAAACCGGGTTGGTGCTGCCCATTTCCGCATAAACCGGGATCGGTTCGGGACGCGCCGCAGCTAGATCGAACAATGCTTTGCCACCCCGGAAAGATCCGGTAAATGCGACCGCTTTGATAAAAGGATGCTTGACCAATGCTTGTCCAACTTCAATACTGTTGCCCTGAACCAGGGAAAAAACGCCTTCCGGCATATTGCATTTTTTAGCTGCGCTTTGAATCGCCCGGCCAACCAGTTCGGATGCACCCGGATGCGCCGGATGTCCTTTTACAATAACCGGGCAACCTGCGGCCAGCGCAGATGCTGTATCCCCACCGGCAACGGAAAAGGCAAGGGGGAAATTGCTGGCGCCAAAAACAGCCGTCGGTCCCAGCGATATTTGCATCAGCCTGACATCCGGTTTAGGCAATGGCTGGCGATCCGGAATGGCCGTATCGATGCGTGCATCTATAAATGAGCCTTCGCGCACAACCTGTGCGAATAGCTTTAGCTGGCCCGTTGTCCGACCTCGTTCACCCTGTAACCTGGCTTGGGGTAAACCGGTTTCGGCCATTGTTCGTTCGAGCAATGCCTCACCTAAGGCCAGAATTTCTTCGGCAATGGTTTCCAGAAAATCCGCTCTTTTATTTAGCGGCATGTTTCTGTAGGCGTCAAAGTCGCGTTCGGCCAATTGCGCAGCTCTCTCAACATCTTCGGCTCCGCCGTTGCTAAATTCACCTTCTAAAACCACTCCGGTCGCCGGGTTTCTAACCGTGAATGTACTGCTGTTTTTTATTTCTTCAAAACCAATTATATGTGTTCCGGATAAATTCATTTAAAATCCTTTTTTGTTAAATTCTTGTAATTTACTTTTTTTAACAACATTTGCAACCCAATTCGTTCAGTTGTTTTTTAATCGTCAGGAAATAAGGGACGTTCCCCATGACATTGACATTATGAAATTCATGTTATCTTTTTGATCCTGATCCTGTGAATAAAATAAGTTGAGTTGCTTCAATGGCAACAACAGTGTAAAGGTGATGGCAAATACGTCACTGAAAAAGAACAAGAAAACATATCAAAAGCGATGAAACAGAAAATTAATGCTTTAAAAATTTGCTCGATGACCGCTACGATACTGTTAATTCTCTTTCTTCTATGTGGTTGTGGAAGTGGCGGAGACAGTACGGCAACTCCCCACACTTCGGGGGGTGATATTCATGCACCTGTCGAGGTCAAACTTGTACACGGTACGCTTTTCGTTGTCCAAGCCGTCGTAAACAACTCAATATACCTTGACATGCTGGTGGATACAGGTTCTTCAAGAACCCACGTTCCTGCTGGAATATTCGGTAACCCTGATGGGGAAGTTTATATCTCAAGCCTCTGTTTTGAAAACGACATATGCTTTAATAACTTCATTGCTTGGTCCTCTGATTCAGCCTTCACCCAGTCTAAAGATGGATATTTCAACGGAATCATCGGAGTTGACCTTTTAAAAAACTTTGATGTCACTTTTGATTACAAGAGCGAGTTGATTTATTTTTACGACACCCTTGAAAACGGTTCCGCCGGTCTGGTAACGATTCCCATCCATTACGAATCTGCCAGACCTTTTACGAATGTTTCGATTGAAGGTATCTTACAGGGGTCCACCCTCCTCGACACAGGGGCGGCATATACGAGAATAACCCCCATTATGCTTGACTCTCTAGGCCAGAAGCCGGATGTTCTTTTTAAGTCTTTGAATTTCAATATAAACGATTCTGAAATGGTCGAATACGTACCATTGAACGACTACTGTTCGGGTATGGCGTGTCCAGAAGAAATTATAGTTCAAATTGGAAGCTGGCCCGCTGTTGGAGGCACTTTCTTCAGGGAGTATCTGACGATCTTTAAATTTTCCGAAGATGTGGTTAAACTCGACCCCTATTACGATAGAAGCCACATCAAAGATAGCGGCATACAAAGAACAGGTCTTCAAATTAACATATACGATGCAAGCGATATTATTTATGTGATTGAGGGGGGCTTTGCGTGGGAAGGAGGAATCAGAGAGGGTTATGAAATAATTTCAGTAAACGGAATCCCTATTGACTCTCTGGGCTATTTTGGTATTTACGAATTTCTGGCAGACACTTCCATCAATGAATATCAATTCCTTGTTGTAACAACTGATGGTGATACAGAGGAGGTTGCATTATCTATTCCATCATAGCTTGTTAATCCAACATTCTTTGAAGTATCAGGTTTCTGACGCCAAATCATCAATTACTCACCCGCCCGTTTTAATCGGACCACTCGCTCAAGGAACTCCCTATTTCTGGGATTGCGTCATGATCCGTTGAATCAGCTTAAATTAGAGATTCTGTGTTTGGGGATTTGAAGAGCGCAGTTTTAGGGCCAATCTAAGGCAAAAAGTGAGGGATTTGTTGTAAGAAAATTATCTTGACCAGAAACACTTAAGCACCTATAATTCATTAACATTTTATTGACTATACATTATTGTATCAATTAAAACATCTCACCCTTCAGGAGCCCCCATGAACAAAGCAGATCTCATCACAGCCCTTAAAAGTGAAACCGGCCTCACTAAATCCGAAGCTGAATCAGTTGTAGATTTATTCTTTAACCTAAACTGAGCGATTGTCGAGTTTGCCGAAGATGCAAGGCGCAGGGTGCACAGCTGTAGTATGCTACCGCAAGCACCCTGCAACGCAGCAGATTCGGTAGACACGGCAATCCCGAAGGGTTTCAAATTCTTGAAATTCAGATTGGCAGAATACCTTACAAATGTTATTAAATTAACCATTTCAAAAATTTGAAACGCTCAGTTTAAGTTTAATCAAATGACAGATAC
>JAOUGB010000333.1 GCA_029857875.1 Desulfobacteraceae bacterium
CTGGAGGGTATCGAACACATACAGAACAAGTTATATGATCTGATCATTGTTGACCTGGTGATGCCGAAAGTCGGCGGTTTGGATGTATTAAAATACGCTAAAAAAGCCAATCCTGACGTCCTTGTTATTATTATTACCGGTTATGCATCAATAGAAACCGCCATAATGGCTGTAAAGGAAGGGGCTTACGATTACATCAGAAAGCCATGTAAACTTGAAGAGATACGGATCGCGGTAGATAATGCCATAGACAAAATAAAACTGTTTAGAGAAAACAGGGGATTATTAAAGGAAATTAAGGATGCCTACCATGAATTGATGCTTTTAAAAAAGGAAAAGAAAGCGGACAAAAAAATATCAAGCATCAATTTTTTCTCTTCAAACATGCCAAGTCTGCATTATCTTTACAACAATAATTCTTCTCCAAACAACACCGTTGACAAGTTACAAGCCCTATCTTTACTGAGAGAAAGCGGCAGCCTGAGCGAAAGCGAATTTAAGACGTTCAAGAATAATCTCCTTAAAATGATAAATCATGATGAATAACAACAACAGCTTTCGGGGGACCACTAAATTCCGAACTCTGATTGCTGTGACCTGTTACCAATAGAAGAGCAGAATCATCAATGAACGAAACTTTAAAAATACTTGTTGTTGATGATGAAGAGTGTATTCTTGATATTTTCAAAAGATATTTTGAGTCTGAGACAGATCATACGCTCTTCACAGCCAGCGACGGTTATGAAGCCTTTGAAATAATCGAGACAGAACCTATCAACTGTTGTTTTACAGACCTTTCCATGCCCAGACTGGACGGCCTGGAACTCGCCCGAAAAATTTATCAGTATGATAATACCATTCCGGTGGTTGTTATGACCGGTTATCCTTCCATGGATATTGCCATAGAGACCTTAAAAAACGGTGTCGTGGATTTTATCACAAAGCCGTTTCAAATGGAGCAAATTCTTCCAACGATTTCAAAAGTAATGACTGCAAGATCGAACTTTGTTGAAAATATCTTATTAAAGGAGGAGGCTAAAAAGAGTAAGAGACTTGTTAAGATTAATAAGGAGCTGCATGGAAAAATAAAAGAAGTCGAGACCATCAATCTTATTCTTCAGAAACTGGATCAGGCATCAAACAGTCAGGATCTTTTCAAAATCCTGGTCAATTTGTCCGGTAAGATTACGCCTTGCGATGAAGCACATTTCTGCTTTTTTACCCAAGAGATGAAAGATTATGAAATCATCACATCTTTTTTCAAAGATGAGAATAAGAAGAGAGATGATGCTGTATATATAGATAAAGAGATGGCTAAGAAGATTGGTGCTGATGGCATTCCTTATCTTATAAAGGGAAAAAACGGATGCGGGAATATCATCGCCATTCCGCTTAAAATAAGGTCCAGGGTATTTGGAATGCTGACATCAATTATCAACAATGAAGATAAATATTTTAGTGAAAAAGACATATATTATCTAAATTTCTTGATAGATAAAGCATCTTTTTCTATAGAGAATCTGGCGCTTTATGAAAATATTTACGAAAATCTTTTTTCAACCCTTTATGCCTTTGTTGAAGCAATTGAGGCGAGAGATCCATATACGAAACAGCATTCGACAAGTGTGTCAGGATATGCCATGTCAATTGCCAGGAAAAGCGGTTGTTCGCAGGAGGAAATCGCAAAACTAAATATCTCAGGTAATCTTCATGATATCGGAAAGATCGGTATTCCGGACAGCATTCTATTAAAACCGGGTCAGCTTACTGATGATGAATATAAAATTATCAAAAAACATCCGGTCATTGGAAGCAATATTATCGGACATCTGGGGATGTGGACAGACGAACAGGATATCATAAGACACCATCATGAAAGATTTGACGGAAAGGGATATCCTGACAGCCTTAAAGGGAAAGACATTCCTCTTCTTGCTCGAATTCTTTCCGTGGCGGATGTTTATGATGCGCTCACCACTGATAGATCATACAGGATGGGGATGTCGGATAATGTTGCAGTTGAGATTATAAGAGAAAATGCAGGCAGTCAGTTTGATCCAAAAATTGTAGATGTCTTTCTCGATCTTCACAGCAAGGGAGAGATTAAAAATTAATTCCATTGTGGCTGATCGACACTTATGTTATGCCATGCAATACTTGAGATCTTGTGAACGTTTTGCGCTGTAAAGCCTTGTGTCAGCTTTTGAGATTAAATCCTTTTCGTCTTCATGGTTTTCAAGCTCGCCGGTCGTCGAAATACCACAGCTTATTTTCACATTCATTTGATGAGATTCCCAATCAAAAGCATGCTTCTCGACATCAGACAACACTCTTTTCAAGAGCATTTTGGCTTGTTCCATATCTGTGTCAGGAAGAAGGATGACGAATTCGTCGCCACCATATCTAAACACAATATCGGCCTGTCGAATAGAACGTTTTAAACATCCGGCAAGTTCCAGAAGCACGTAATCACCGGCCTGATGTCCGATAGAATCATTTATCTTCTTAAAATTATCGACATCAATCATAATGAGGGATAGAGGTCTGTGATACCTTTTTGCTCTGTGGAATTCTTTTTGAATAAAGTTCTGGAATCCTTTTCGATTTAAAATGCCCGTAAGACCATCTTTGACAGCCATTTCTTTAAGTTTATGGTATTCCTGGGCATTTTTTAGAGACATGGAAAGAATGTTCGATATGGTTGTCAGCAACTCCATTTTCTCGTCGTTCAGTTGTTCATTGTTTTCTGGCAGGATGGCAAGCATACCCAAAGTGGACCCTGCAAGACTCAAAGGCATAATAATCTGTTTGGAAAAGGGAATGGCGTCTGCTGACGAAATTTTAATGCTGGATGAATACAGATGAAAGTCCGTATCCTTTATTGAAACCCTTTCACCTGAGATCGAAAAGAATTTATTGATCATATCTTTTTTTAATCTGTCGATAATTTTTTTATTGATTTCTTTTTCAGATAGATGAAATGCCATATTCCATTTAGAGCCGATGCGGTAAAGCATGCCCAGCAAGGCCGGATTCATAACATCGAGAAAACCCGCATTTAAGATTCTGGGGAGAATCAAGCTCCAATTAAGATCATATGCCACCTCGGTGGTCAACCGGTTGATAAAAGTCAATTCCTGGTTTTTTTTTCTGAGATCTTCTTTTTCTCTTTCGATACTTTCGTTGACGTTTTTTAATGTGTTAAACATTCCCAAGATTTCAATAAATGCCTTTCGATTTTCCATTCCTCCCAAAATAGTTTCATAAATACGCTTTGAAATATTGGATCTGGAGATAAAACCATAAATGCCTGCCTGGAGAATCTCAAAAATCTTTTCTGCTTTTTTGTTTTCTCCATAAAGGATTACACACGATTGAGACCTATTTTCCTGAAGAAGATTTATCCAGCTGCAAGCTAGATCTCCGACCTGATCATAGTCTGCAAGAATGGCTCCAAAATTGTCGTTCAAAAAAATGTCTTCAATACCTTCGGAAACAGGTTTTGTTACAATATCAAAACCTTTAGATCCAAGAATTTGTTTAAAAAGATTTCCATCTTTTGCTTGATTGCTTATGATCAGTATTTTTTCGTTCATACGGATACCTCTCGCATGACTTACATTTTAAAAAATTTTAATAATAAACTCATAAAATAAAAATTCGATTTTTTAATGGACAGTTTTAAATCAAGTTCATCGTCCGATTTCTTTAGAGCATTTGATGTCACGGTAATCTTTACTTATATCGATTATATGCAATATATGTGCCGTCAACTTTACGATACTTGCCGGATAAGCCTTTAAAGGTATTATCTGTTTGAAATGTTATATTAAAATGAAATAAAGCGCCTTGGAAATGTTTGATAGTATGGTGAACGAAATGAATCGTCAAGATATTGACGCATTTGACAATTCCGATTTTACCTTAAAAAATTCATTTCGACCTGCCAATTCAAAGGCTTTTTAGTGATATCCGGTTGCGAAACCTGAGTTCTTAAATCTTTATAAAATATGGTACGATAGTTGCATATTTTCTTTGAAAATTT
>JAOUGB010000334.1 GCA_029857875.1 Desulfobacteraceae bacterium
TGGATCTGTCACCGGAATTGCCATAAGAGCTATATTTGTAGGTGACTTAATCATTTATTTCCTTATGCCTTTTCAGGAAGTCTTGATATATATAGAACTAATTTTGTTTTAAGTCCTAAAAAAAAATACCGATAAATCTACAGTTTCAGATCCGGATCTTTGACCGCTTCTATTTTATCCGGCTGCCAACGGGGATTGTCGTCTTTGTCCACCAAACGCGCCCTGACACCCTCGACATAATCGGGATGATTCAGAATAAAACGCGCTGCCAAGAGTTCCGTTTGAAAGACTTCTTCAAGAGAGAGATGCTCATTGTGCCGCAAAAGTTTCAGGGTCACCACCAGTGCCGTGGGAGATCTTTCCGCCAGCCGATCAAAGACCTGGTCGCAAAGACGGGTCTGTATACTGCATTGTTTCAGCGATTCTATGAGTTCCACAAGAGAGCTTTTTCCTTTAAAATATGCTGCCACCCATTGGTCCATATCGGTGTTGGCAATAATCTCCTTTTTAAAAAACGGATCAAGTGCCGAGGCTAGCTGCTTTGCAGCCTGGTTTCTCGAACCCGACAGGTTTGTCTCATATCCTTCCAGAAAATTTATCAGTTCCGGCAGCCGGTCCGATGGCGATAAATGGGTGGCAAACCCCACACGCACGGTTTCGGCGCCATTCATTTCATAGCCTGTCAGTCCCAGATACTCAGGATAACCCGCAGGGCATTTGTCAAACATCCAGCCGGTTGAGCCCACATCCGGGAAAAAACCAATTCTGGTCTCCGGCATGGCCATGCGGGTGCGCTCTGTGGCCACTGCCATGTCGGCCGAAGCAGCCACCCCCAGTCCTGCTCCCATGGTGATGCCGTCGGCAAGGACGATCACCGGTTTGGGAAACCGATGAAGCCGCAAAAGCAGATTGTACTCTTGTTCCAGAATCTTATCCGCACCAAAGGCGCTTTTCTGCTGTATGGCCTGGGCCAGTGCCTTAACATCTCCACCGGCGCAGAATCCTTTCTCACCGGCACCATAAAAGAGGACAAACCGGCAGCATTCGTCGGTCTCTATTTCATCCAGGGCGCTCTGGATTGAACGGATCATATCAAGGTTGAGGCTGTTCAACGCGCGAGGACGGTTGAGTACGATGCTTGTCATCCGATGCTGCCGTCGAATCAGGATTTCCGGTTCCGGCTGAACGTTTATTGTATTCATTTTTTTACCCCGAATATTTCATGAAAATTTTCGAAAGGGCTTTTTATTTGTAATGAGAAAAGTCTGTTATTTACAATTTTGCTTATAGTTTTAAGGTGATAGTTTGTACTGAAAGATTTCTTTTCAATTTCTAAAATATTCACCCGACGGGCATGTACGAGACGCTCATTTACCGCGTTATCAAGGGCTTGCAGTAGGCTACTACGGCTGCGCCCTTGAATGCCTTGTAAATGAACGCCTCGCACACGTGAAATATCCGGGTTGGCTCCATTAATCAGACAGATAGTACTCTACAGTTGAAACAACTCTGATTTTTTTTATGTGGGGATTATTTTTGTCCCGATTATTAATTGAAAATTGCCCTTGTCCTGCCCTTTTTATTTTTCCTAACTTGCTGTTAGAATCCTTTGCGAATTTCTCGGCAACTTCTCTGGCTTTGGTTGTGGCTTCCTCCACCATGATGGGTTTAATGTCATTCAGTCTCGTGAATAAGTATTCAGTGGAATTTTCGTAGCTGTTACCTGTAAAGGCAATTCCTTTTTTTCCAAGCGTTGCCAATTTATTCATTGTAGCTCTGACATCTTTAATCTTCTTTGAATAAACCGTAATGGTTTGTGTGGCGGTATATCTAAATTCAATCTTTGATTTTTCATAGCCTTGGGATAGTTTATCGATAATACTCGGAGGAGATACGGTTATTTCTTGTTTTTCAAATCCATTGTCTTTTAAAAAACCGATGATTTCATTGGTATCTTTTTCAATGGATGCGTACAATGCTGCTAAATCATTGTTTGCGGATGAAAAATGGATAGGCCATAAAGCAACATCAGCAGGATATTCTTTCTCTGAAAGCCCTTTTACGGTGACTGTACGTTCATACTCTTTAAACTTAATGAGACTAGACCCTAAAAAATAGCCTAAAAAAGCCAAGCCCAATAAAATACAGACACCTAATATTAATGCACTTTTATGATTTCCTTCAGGCATATGTTTCTCCTTTTTGTCATTAAAGTCCTGCATTCACCTTTATAAACTCTAAGAGTGCATGGTTAAAAATGCTGGACTGTTCCATATGAACAAAGTGAGCTGCATCGGGAATAATCGTCAACGCCGAAGAAGTTATTCCCTGGTGGATGTGTTCTGCTGCTGAAACCGGAGTGCCGGAATCGTGCTCGCCGACCATCACCAACGTTGGAGTCAAAACGGCGCGTATGGTTTCTCGCTGGTCCATATCTCGAATCGCGGCACAGCACGCACAAAATCCTTTGACAGGTGTATTCAAAATGACGCGTCTGACCTTTTCAACCGAAGATGCCAGGTGCGTTTGACCCGCTTTGGTGAACCACCGGTCAAGGGTTGCGTCGACGACGACCGCCATACCACCCTTTCGGACGGTCTTGATGCGTTCATCCCAGATTTCTTTAGGAGCCATGTAGGCTGCCGTGGAACTGAGCGTCAACGAGATTAACCGGTCACCATATTGCGAGCCCAGCATCTGGCCGATCATTCCCCCCTTGGAAAGACCACAGAAGTGGATCTTCTCCAAACCGAGCCCATCCATTAAACCCACGGCGTCGGCTGTCAGCAACTCGATGGAGTAGGGACCTTCGGGTACCGCCGAATGACCATGACCACGGCTGTCATATCGGAGCACCCGATAGCCTGCCTCGACAAGCGCGGGAACCTGAAATTCCCACATGGTGAGGTCCGAGGCCAAAGCGTTCGAAAGCATCACGACGGGTCCTTGCCCGGGACCATCGAAACGGTAGTGGAGTGTCGTTCCGTTTACTTCAGCGAATGGCATGGTCTTTTCCATTAAATTATTTAAGATAAGAAATCATTGTTTCACTTCGTAAGTCGGTGCATTTGGAGGCGATTTTCCCCTGAGCACCTGATGATAATACTGATATGTAAGGGGTGCGCCTTTCTTCAGGATTTCGCTGCTCACCACGTTACCGACAAAGATCGTGTGGGTTCCCAGATCGATCTGATCCATAACTTCGGCTTCTAATACGGACAGAGCATGTTCGGTGATCAGCGGGCAACCGGTAATGCCTTCTTTGAAAGCCACTTTGGATAATTTGTCGATATCTCTTCCTGACCTAAAGCCAAAAGGGCCCAAAAAAGTCATGGGAGTAGATTCTTCTAACACCGTAGCGGAAAATACCTTGCTTTTCAAAATAAATTCGTGGGTGAGATTCTTTTTGTTTATAATGACCGCAACCCGTGGCGGATCAGAGGTGACTTGTATGACCGTGTTTACCACTTGACCATTCAATTGACCTTCACTGCTGGATGTCACAATATACAAGCCGTAACTCAAGTCACGAAAAACAGCTCGTTCTATTTTTGGTTCCATAACGAAATGCCTCCTTAAATTAAGTATTGTTTTAATATTTTTGGTTCTTCTCCAATTTAGTTGGAGAATAGGGTCCAAGGATTCAAGGGATCAAGGATTCAAGGGATTGTAAACGCTTTGATTCAGATGACGTTAACATTGGAGTTTTTTCTGCCCTTATTCCTCGATCTTTTCAAAAATATGTTCTTATAAGAAAGTGACTCCAAGGATCAAGGTATTATCTTTATTTATTTGTTTTTAAAGCTTTTTCACTCGAACCCTTGAATCCATGCCCGAGGCAGGCAAGCCTTGACCCCTTGTACCCTTTACGATAACATCTTCTCAATTGGAGATGACCCACTTATTTTACCCTAATTAACTGAGGGGTCGGGGAGTTTTTCTAAATAGTCGCTCCATGGATAATCTTTTTTTAAACCGCGTGAACTCGTGGCAAGGGTTCGTAAAGAAAGAACAGGAATCAATCTTTGAAAAATCAATAGG
>JAOUGB010000336.1 GCA_029857875.1 Desulfobacteraceae bacterium
ATTAGAAATAGCTGCTTCCATCCCAGCAGTGGGTACATAATTTTTCCTTGGGCAGTCCAATGGCGTCCACGAGATTTTCGAGCTTTTGATATTTTAAAGATGTCAGTCGTAAGCGTTTACGAATATTGTCAACCATCGCCCTGTTTTTGTCTGAATTTGACGTTATGTATTCAAGTAAAAATTTATCGTCAGTACCCTCAAGATCTTTAATCGCCTTTCGTCCTGCAAGATCGAGCGTCGATCGAGACGCCGAAAAATTAAGAAACTCACACGGATAAATCAGGGTCGGACAGGCCGGGCGCATGTGCACCTCCAATGCACCAAAATCGTATAATACCTGTATGTTATCTTGAAGTTGCGTCCCCCTTACAATAGAATCATCACAAAAGAGAATCCTTTTACCCTCGATTAATTCTCTGATGGGAATCAGTTTCATTTTAGCCACGAGATCTCTGAAGCTCTGGTCCTGAGGCATAAAACTTCTGGGCCATGTCGGTGTATATTTTACGAAAGGCCTTACATAGGGTATCTTCCTCTCATTGGCATAACCAAGGGCGTGCCCGGTTCCCGAATCCGGAATGCCGGCAACGCAATCGATCTCGGTGTCGTCCTCTCTTCCAAGAGCGGCGCCGCATCTGTTTCTTACAAATTCTACATTAATATTTTCGTAGTTTGAGGCGGGATAGCCATAGTATACCCACAAAAAAGCACATATCTGCATCTTTTCTTCGGGCTCCTTTTTCTGCTCGCACCCTTCAGCCGTCATGAAAACAATCTCGCCCGGACCCAGATACTTTTCAATCTCAAAATCCAGGTTCAGGAATGCACACGTTTCGGAGGAAACGGCATAAGAACCGTCTTTGGCGCCAATAACAATCGGAGTTCTTCCCAATTTATCCCGTGCAGCATAAATACCCGTTTCCGTAAGCAAGAGCATCGAACAGGATCCTTTTATCAGGTCCTGGGCATACTGTATTCCTTCCTCGAAAGAATCTTTTTCACAGATTAATGTTGCGACTGTCTCCGTTGGGCTTAAATCTCCACCACTTGTTTCATAAAAATGGATTTTTTTTCGAAAGGCTTTTTTAACGAGTTCTTCGATGTTGTTTATTTTGCCGACGGTTACAACGCCAAATCTCCCCAAATGAGACCTGAAGATCAACGGCTGTGCATCGCAATCGCTGATAACTCCGATCCCTTGGTTGCCACGCAGCTTGGGAAGATCCGATTCAAATTTGGACCTAAAATAATTGTTTTCAATATTATGGATGGAACGAGAGAATCCTTCGGAATTTTTTGTCGCCAACCCCCCTCGTTTGGTCCCGAGATGAGAATGATAATCCGTTCCATAAAACAGATCATTGGTACAATCATCCTTTGATACAACGCCAAATACCCCCCCCATGTAACCCCCTTCGTTAAATGAATTTGCATACGGTGCATTTCAAATCGTATATATCACCTTGTCGCAGAATTAAAAAATTTTTTCCCCTCTCGCTATAGTTGTTCTAAACCAAAAATTCAACCTTTAAGTGACACTAATTTTTTTCACTCAAATTCTCCGGCGTTGTTTAAAATAAAGCGTATTTTTTGAACAAAACACACATAATAAAAAATTTCTGTTGACAAACAAACTCATGGTATCTATTTTTATGAATCAAATAAAAACGCACAAAGCTGTGCAACATATGTAAAAACGCACAAAGTTGTGCAACACCAATCTGGAGCTTTTTAAGACAAAGACGTCGTTTTCCATAACAAGTGGATTAAGGCGTCTTTTTTTTTCAATGCACTGTAATTTCATCGCAAACTTGTTGTTCGGTGTCAAATACAAAGGGATTTAGGTACGCGTAAATGGTTGAAAATTATAAACCTAAAATAACATTGTTCCATTGTATCAACGCATTTGACGATACTGACGAGCTGTTTTTAACCGGAAAGGACACTTGTGAGATACAAACCGTCAAGATGCCCTGTTCCAGCATGGTCAAGGATGTTTTTTTGCTTCGAGCCTTTGAAGCCGGGGCTGACGGAGTGATCGTACTGGTCTGTCCCGAAGGACAGTGCCGGTTTTTGGAGGGCAACATCAGGGCAAAAAAACGTGTGGCATGGGTCCGGAACCTGCTGGATGAAATCGGACTGAACGGTCAACGGTTGTCCCTGAGCAACATCTCCTCTGGAGATAAAATTACCGCCGGTCAAATAATAGATAATGTATTAAAAAACCTGGCCGAGTTGGGTCCCAATCCGGCCGTATGAATGGAGTCGACCAATGATAGTTGGAGAGCAAAAATCCATATCGGAAATCAAGACAATCATCGCACCCTATAAGAAAATTCTTATTATGGGATGCGGCACCTGTGTAAAAACGTGTTTCGCCGGAGGCGAGGACGAAGTCGCCGTGCTGGCATCCGCCTTAAGACTGGCCTGTAAAAAAGACGGTAAAGAAATCGAGATCGAAGAGTTTACCGTGGAACGCCAGTGTGAAGATGAATTCATCCAGGAAGGGGCGCCGGCCATCTCCCGAAACGAGGGAGTGTTGTCCCTGGCCTGCGGTGCCGGTGTTCAGGCCCTGGCCAGACGGTTCCTCAAAACCCCTGTGCTTCCGGGCGTCAACACCACCTTCATCGGTGTTCTGGAAAAGCAGGGAGTCTTTACCGAAGAATGTGCCGGCTGCGGGGATTGCAAACTCGCTATATTCGGTGGAATTTGTCCGGTGACCCGATGTGCCAAAAAACTCTTAAACGGTCCGTGCGGCGGATCCCAAAACGGCAAATGCGAGGTCAATCCTGAAACCGATTGTGCCTGGCAATTGATCATCGAACGGCTCAGGATATTGGGTCAAATGGACAACTTAAGGATCTATGTTCCCCCCAAAAACTGGCAAACCAGCCTTTCAGGTGGCCCGAGAAAAATGGTAAGAGAGGATCATATGATATGAGCGAAAAACCTATCAGCAAACTGCAGAAAATTTTAGCAAAAGGAGAATTTGCCGTTACCGCAGAATGCGGTCCGCCACGGGGTGCAAATCCTGGGGTTATCCTTAAAAAAGGCAAAATACTCAAAGGCTATGTGGATGCCGTCAACGTCACCGACAATCAAACCGCCATTGTAAGAATGTCAAGCATCGCGGCGTGTGTGCATCTCTTGCAGATGGGTCTGGAGCCGGTAATGCAAATGGTCGTCCGGGATCGAAACAGAATCGCTTTGCAATCGGACATTATGGGGGCCTATTCCTTGGGTATCAGAAATATTTTATGCCTTTCGGGAGATCATCAAAGTTTTGGCAGTCAGCCGGACGCGCTGAATGTCTTTGATATCGATTCCATGAATCTCATCCGGACCGTTCAAACCATGCGAGATGAAGGCAAGGATATGAGCGGTTTTGATTTAAATGATCCGCCCAGAATGTTCATCGGTGCCGCGGCCAATCCGTTTGCCGATCCTTTTGAATATCGCGTGATTCGCCTGGCAAAAAAAATCGATGCGGGTGCTGATTTTATTCAGACCCAGTGTATTTATAATATGGATCGCTTCAAGGCATGGATGAAAATGGCCAGGGAAGAAGGCCTGACCGAAAAGATTCATATCCTTGGCGGTGTCACCCCATTAAAATCTGCCGGTATGGCAAAATTTATGAACAACAAAGTGGCTGGAATGGATGTACCCGAAGCGGTAATTAATCGAATGGCGGGTGTCCCCAAGGAAAAAGCGGTGGAAGAAGGCCTTAAAATATGTCTGGAAACCATTGCCGAACTGCGTGACATTGAAGGGGTGCATGGGGTCCATATCATGGCCATTGAATGGGAGGACATTGTTGGAGAAATCGTCGAATCGGCCGGCCTGACACCAAGACCTTGAGGATTGATGATTTACGATTGATGATTGAAAATATAAAATCATCTATTCAAACTGGAGAGTTAAATGCCCAAGAAGTATCATATACCCATTAAAACCGCTAATCCAAGGCACCATCCCATCGGCAAATATGCCACGGTTGAGTTCCGGGAGGACTGCGCCGGCAGCTGCAAAGC
>JAOUGB010000335.1 GCA_029857875.1 Desulfobacteraceae bacterium
AGATAAACAAGGATTTTACCAATAAAACCTAAGCCGGACAAGCCGGAAAAGTTACAAGTGATCTAAAGTTTGAAGTGATCTAAAGTTAAGGAGTCGCTACGCTCCGGTTGTTTATATTAAATTGACGGAATTCCACAACTTTAGTCACTTTAGTTCACTTTAGTCACTTAACACTTGATAAGTTTAGGTTTTTTTGCCACAAAAAACACAAAATTTACAACTAAGGGAATAGTAAGGGATACGTATTTGAACTTCAAACTTATCGAAAAAACAGATCCCGAAATAGCCCGTGCAATTTCTATGGAGATTGACCGGCAGACACACACGCTGGAGCTTATTGCATCCGAAAATATTGCCAGTCCTGCAGTGATGGCCACGCAGGCGAGTGTTCTAACCAATAAGTATGCCGAGGGTTATCCTGATAAACGCTATTACGGGGGATGCGAATTTGTTGATGTTGCAGAAAAACTGGCGGTAGATCGAGCAAAAAAATTATTCAATGCAGAGTATGCCAATGTTCAGCCCCATTCGGGCTCACAAGCCAACATGGCCGTGTACTTTGCCTTGTTAGAGCCCGGGGATACGGTTCTTGGGATGAGTTTGTCCCATGGCGGACACCTTACCCATGGAAGCCCGGCCAGTTTTTCAGGCAAACTCTATAATTTTATTCATTATGGCGTAAATGCGGATACCGGCACCATAGACTATGAAGAATTGAAACGATTGGCAAATAAACACCGTCCAAAGCTGATTGTCGCCGGTGCAAGCGCGTATCCTCGTATTATAGATTTTGATGCTTTTGCGAAAATCGCGGCGTCGGTAAACGCTTATCTGATGGTGGATATGGCCCATATCGCAGGCCTGGTGGCAGCCGGGCTTCATCCATCTCCCATACCTTTTTCCGATGTGATAACTTCAACAACGCACAAAACCTTAAGAGGTCCCCGCGGTGGCCTGATTTTGGCAAGGACAGATTACAGTACAAAATTAAACAGAGAAATATTTCCCGGTATCCAGGGCGGACCACTCATGCATGTTATTGCCGCCAAAGCGGTTGCTTTCAAGGAAGCTTTGAGTGAGTCGTTCAAGATCTACCAGAAAGATACTGTAAAAAATGCACGGGTTCTTGCCGGCCATCTGATGGACAGCGGTATCAAACTCATTTCCAATGGCACCGACAATCATTTGATGATTGTCGATTTGAGGAATCTGAAAATTACAGGCAAAGATGCTGAAGATGCCTTGGGTTGTGCCGGGATTACCGTCAACAAAAATTCCATACCATTTGATACTCTCAACCCGACACTTACCAGTGGCATCCGCATCGGGACTCCCGCCATTACCACAAGGGGTATGAAAACACCGGAGATGGAGACAATTGCAAAACTTATCGTCCAGGTGCTTTACAATCACACGGATGATAAAATTATTGCGACAACAAAGAAAAAAGTTTTTGAGCTTTGCGAAGCGTTCCCACTGTATTACAGCTGGCAAAAAGAGGTGGGATAAAATGGCTTTGGGAAGCAGCCGCCCATCATGGGAAGCCTATTTTATGGATATTACGTTCCTTGTTGCCAGGCGTTCCACATGCCTTCGACGTGCGGTCGGGGCGGTTGTCGTAAAAGATAAAAGAATCTTATCGACAGGTTACAATGGTGCACCCACCGGCGTTAAACACTGTCTTGAAACAGGATGCCTGCGGGAGAAACTGAATATTGCGTCGGGTAAAAATCATGAGCTCTGTCGCGGTATACATGCTGAGCAGAATGCGATTATTCAGGCCGCCTATCATGGTGTCTCAATAAAGGGCGCATCACTTTTCTGCACAAACCTGCCGTGCTCCATATGTGCCAAGATGATTATCAATGCAGGAATAAGCAGAATCTGTTATGCATCCGGGTATGCCGATTCCATGTCCAAAGAAATGCTGAAGGAAGCAGGGGTCGACATTATAAAGATCGATGCCGGCTCGTCCAAGTTGATGATGAAAAATCCGGGATAGTACGAAGGAGGGATTCATGAAGTGTCCATTTTGTGGAGAAATTGACAACAAAGTGATCGACTCTAGATTGAGTAAAGATGGAAACGTCATCCGGAGGCGCAGGGAGTGCATTCTCTGTGGCAGGCGATTCACCACCTATGAGCATATTGAAGAAATTCCTGTTATGATTGTAAAAAAAGATGGACGTCGTGAAGTTTTTTCCCGTGAAAAGGTACGTTCGGGTCTTCAAAAGGCCTGTCAGAAACGAGATATCAGCATTAACGTTATCGACGAATTCCTTGATGAACTGGAGCGTGATCTCAGAGAAGCCGGAGAAAAGGAAATATCTTCTAACAAAATCGGTGAAAAGGTCATGGCAAAACTTCATGAAATAGATGATGTCGCATATGTAAGATTTGCTTCGGTTTACAGGGAATTCAAAGATGTAAATGATTTTGTTTCTGAACTAAAAAATCTTTTAAGCAAGCATTAATCACGATTCGTAACCATTCGGATTCATCCGAGATTGGCTCATCCGTAGTATTTTGACAGATACAGAAGATAAACGTTTTATGCAGATGGCACTTGATCTTGCCAAAAAAGGGGAGGGCTTCACCTCGCCCAATCCCATGGTGGGTGCCGTCATTGTTAAAGACGGAAAGGTTGTCGGAAAAGGATATCATAAAGCTGCCGGAGAAGCTCATGCTGAAATCAATGCCATTGACGATGCCGGAGCTTTGGCGAAAAACGCAACCCTTTATGTTACACTTGAGCCGTGCAATCATACAGGGCGTACACCTCCCTGTACCGAAAAGGTTGTCGCTTCCGGTATCCGGCGGGTTGTCGCTGCAATGAATGATCCAAATCCCGGTGTAAAGGGTGGAGGGTTAGACTATTTAAAAGGTTGCGGCATCAGTGTCACGGTGGGGGTTTGTGAAAAAGAGGCAAAAAGACTCAATGAAATTTTTATAAAATATGCCCTGACAAAACGCCCCTTTACCATTGTTAAATGCGCAGCCACTCTAGACGGTCGCATTGCAACAAAAACAGGCGATTCCAGATGGGTTACCGGCGAAGAATCAAGGCGGTTTGTCCACCAACTCCGGCATGCTGTGGATGCCATTATGGTGGGTATAAACACGGTAGAAAAAGATGACCCCAGTTTGACCACTCGGTTGACGACCCGTCCAAAAAATTTACAACAACTGGATCCAACCAGGATTATTCTCGACACGCACCTTCGAATTTCTGAAAAAGCTAAACTCTTGCAGCTTCATTCGGATTCTGATACGATACTGATCACCGGACCTTTGGTTTCAAGTGATAAAAAGGCCAGATTAGAAAAGAAAGGTGTCAGGATTATTGAATCGCCGGTATCCGATGGTCTGATCGATCTCGGCGGGCTTATGGATCTCTTGGGATCTTTGGGCATCACAAGCCTCCTTATTGAAGGCGGGGGCCGGGTTTTCGCTTCAGCCCTGTCCGCCGGAATCGTTGATAAAGTCCTATTTTTCTATGCGCCTAAAATTCTGGGAGGAGATGACGGCATTCCCATCTGTAAAGGTCCTGGTGCGGATTTAATGGATAATTGTATTCCGGTTAAAGATATTCAAGTCAGGCGATTCGGCGATGATATAATGGTCGAAGGATACTTAAAATAAAAAATGTTTGAAGAGTGATATCAACATTTCAACAGGTTTTTTCTTGATTGTATAACTGACAATCTTGAATTGACAGTTTTATGGCTTATGTTTACAGGCATCATAGAAGGTTTCGGAACCATTCGTGAAATTCGGCAGGAAGGCCAGGGAAAACGCATGACCGTTGAGGCGGATTTTTTCCTTGAACAGACCAAGATCGGAGACAGCATTTGTGTCAGCGGTGCCTGTTTGACGGTAGTTATGATCGACGATAAACGTTTTACGGTCGACGTTTCACCTGAAACGCTTGCGAAGACGACTTTTAAAAGTGCCAAAATCGGCGATCGTGTAAACCTTGAAAGGGCCCTTCGTCTTTCTGACCGTATCGATGGTCACCTCGTTTCAGGTCATAT
>JAOUGB010000337.1 GCA_029857875.1 Desulfobacteraceae bacterium
CTGTTTTTAAACAGATTCTTAACTGCAGGAACCGGTGAAAGCCCCATGACCGAAGGATGGCAGGCCCCCTTGCCCACAGCCCGTATTCTAGCCATGGGTGTGATTTGCATCGCCTTTGCCTTTTCGTCAGACATGATCACCATTCCCGAAGCACCGTCATTGATACCACTGGAATTTCCGACGGTTACGGTCCCGATTTCGGGAAGAAATGCCGGTAGAAGCTTTTCAAGCTGGTCCAGGGTCAGGCCGGGTCTGAAATGCTCATCTTTTTCAAAGATCATCGGTGACTTTCTTCTCCTGGGCACTTCAACCGGGACGATCTCGGCCTTAAACGATCCGTCCATGGTTGCCCGCTCGGCATTATTGTGGCTTCTCAGGGCCACTTCATCCATCTCTTTTCTGCCGATACCCATATGATGCGCAACGAATTCGGCGGTAATCCCCATGAGATAGGGCTTTCCCAAAAAAAGACTGGCCGGGGCTTTGGTCGTATCCAGTGGTCCATCGTCGGCAAGGGGGACAATATGAGACCCGCTATGAAGCGCATGAATCATGGCATCCACAAAAATCTGATCCTGCAGACGGCACCCCCATCTGGCCTCGGGAACCGTGTACGGTACTCCGGACATGTGTTCGACTCCGCCGGCAAGGACAACATCGGCCATTCCGGCCTGGATCATTGCCATACCCGAGATAACGGCCTCCATGCCGGATATACACACACGGTTGATGGTAACGGCCGGAACGGTATTCGGCATCCCTGCCAACAAAGCGCCGACCCGGGCCACGTTTAATGCATCGCTGGGCTCCATGCAGCATCCATAACGCACATCATCTATGATTGAAGGTTCGATTCCAGCCCGTTTAACGGCTTCCTTCATGGATACACTTGCCAGTTCTGCGGCATTGCTGTGGCAAAGGGTGCCGCCAAAGGTGCCGATGGGTGTCCGGCATGCAGATACAATGACAACGTCTTTCATGGTTTTTTCCTTTTTTTAAAATAATCCGGGAAACAAAATGCCGCCCTCCTTCGTCGACTTTTCATAATTTTTATGCAGATGGGATTGAGGTCTTTTAACCTGGCGGAGCGGGTACTGATCATCAGATCGTTTTCACAAGGCATTTGATTGCCAAATTGAAAATCGAGGGGGATGACATTTCCGGTTTTATCAAGTGAAAGCTGTAAATTTTATTAAAGCGAATATGTACCAGAGTCAAGGATATTTCATATCAACATTATAAAATAAGCATTGACTATAAAACAGACTCATGTTTTTAAATTCGAAATTATGGCTCATTACCAAATTGGAGGGATACATGTATAGACCCGGCGCCTTCTTGATTTCTTCCGCCGCGCTGACGAGTATATTCAGTTTCTTTTTCGGGGGGTATTACCGGGAAAGGGAACGCGCCTACCGGCTCTGGCTAATGTTCGTCGCTTACGGTAAAAAGATGCCTTCGGACGATGAAAAACTTGATATCTGTTCCGAACTGGAATCGAGGGATCGAATGTTCTACCAGGCCAAGGGGCTTCTCGGAATTCTTTTGTTGACCATCGGCCTATCGTATTTGATCTTTCAGATCTATTCCTTGTATTTCATTTTTAGATCATCGCCTTTTTATGATCCCTCGGCCTTCACCGAATATCTATGGTTTAACACCCTTATCGGTTTTATCGTAATGATAAACTGCATAGAACTCCTGTACATCAGGGTCGCCGTGGATAGAACCAAAAAGTTCCCATTTTTTAAAATCAGACCCAGGGTTACCGGTCAGGAGAGACTCTCCAAGGTCTGGATGGTCCTCGGGTGCTCCAAACTCAAAACACCGGAATACTCGCAAAATAAAATCCCCAAGAAATTTTATGACAATCAGAAATTTTATTCCAAAGAAAAGGACAGGGCTTGACCGCATGGAGCGAATATTGAGGATGCTCAATCGGTGAATTCATCCTTGTCCCTGGCGATTCTGCCTTCCGGCCTCTACTTTCGGACAGAAACCGGTGGACGAATTCTATTGGGAAAATCCATGCCGGAAGATCCTGTAGGCTTTGACTTTTCATGGGATGACAAACGGTTTATGGAGATTCTCTGGCCTGAACTGGCCGAGTTCGTACCCGCTTTTGATACCCTCAAGCTGCTTAGAGGCTGGGCAGGCCTGTATGCCGTCAACACCTTGGACGGTAACGCGATTCCACACTATCTTCTTGAACTTTTGAAAAACAGAGTTATATTTGATAAATTTGTGAAAATAGAACCTATTGCTTGCTACAGGCTATGTTTTAATTTGAATACATTTATAATGTGTTTTAACAGTATATTACATTATTTTACTTAAATATTTAGTATAAGTTTATTTTTCAATCTTTTAAAAGTATTCATAATCCATTATCTAACCATACCTGAACACAAAATGAGGTTATCCTATGGGAAATCAGATTAAAACAACTGTTTTACTTACATTGATGACGGTATTTTTCATGTTTATCGGACATCTCCTGGGAGGACGCCAGGGATTGATTATTGCGTTTTTCTTTGCAGCAGGCATGAACCTTTTCAGCTACTGGTATTCTGACAAAATCGTCCTTCGCATGTACAATGCCCGTGAAGCAACTCCCGGCCAGGCTCCGGAACTTTACGGTCTTGTTCAGGATCTTGCCAATAGGGCCGGTCTTCCCACGCCCAGAGTCTACATCATCCCTCAGGAGTCTCCCAATGCATTTGCAACCGGCAGAAACCCGGAAAATGCCGTTGTAGCGGTAACAGAGGGTTTGCTCAAGATCATGAATCGCGATGAGCTTGCCGGCGTTCTGGCGCATGAGCTGGCCCATGTCAAAAATCGGGATATCCTCATCGGTTCAATTGCTGCAACCATGGCCGGCGCTATCATGATGCTGGCGAGCATTGCCCGGTGGTCGGCTATTTTTGGAGGTGGAAGCGACGATAATGAGGGCATGGGCGGTTTTGGACTGATCATCATGTCCATCCTCGCCCCCATTGCAGCCGTTCTCATACAAACAGCCATATCCCGATCCCGGGAATACATGGCGGATAGTTCGGGTGCACGTTTTGCACAAAATAACGAAGGGTTGGCGAGGGCACTGGAAAAGCTGGGAGCCTACTCCGGCAAACGTCCCATGGATGCCAATCCATCTACAGCCCACATGTTCATCGTCAATCCTCTTTCCGGTCAAAAAATGATGAGTCTGTTCTCAACCCATCCTCCCCTAAATGATCGAATTGCCAAGTTAAGAGGCTTTCAAGCGCCGAAAGACGCTTCAGGTCATGGTGGAGGTATGAATCTGGACCAGGGCAAAGCGTTTTGGGATCGTCTTTCCAGATAATCTTAAATTAAAACTCTCCGATCCCTCGAATTTGCAGTCTTCTAATACGATGTTGAACCTGCCCAATAATGGCCATATCATTGCCAATTATTGTCATCCGACAAAGTATCTATATTTTTTTCCTATCATATAATTCTTTGATATCTTTCAATTTTACTCATCTACAGAAGAAAAAAATTCATTACCTCGCATGGTTTTTGCACTATTTTAGCCACTCGTGGTTTGTGCCTTTTTGAAGCATGGGTAAAATGGAGATATATGATTATGAAAAAGATGCACTTGAAATTCTGCATGTTCCTTTTTTTCTTGTTTAGCTACTTTTTTTCCCCTTCGGCTCTTTATGGTGACACCACTCTTTTTCCAGTTTATCCCAGCATAGAACCAAATGTTAAATTCTGGACCAAGGTTTACTCAGAGTACTCAACAGCTCAGGGCATTCTCCATGACAGCCAAAATTTGAATATTATCTACGAGGTGGTCGAACTTAGAATTGGCGCAAAAACAATCAACGAAAAGCGAATTCAAAAAGCCAAGGACAAATACATAACTATTTTAAGAAAATTGGCTCAAAATCCTTCTGTTTCTGATGTTGAAACCAGGCGGGTTGCTGCCCTGTTTGGTAAGAATGCGAATCGAGCCACTTTCCAAAATGCAATATACCGAATCCGCTGTCAAATTGGT
>JAOUGB010000338.1 GCA_029857875.1 Desulfobacteraceae bacterium
TCCCCGGTGTTGAAGTGCATACAAACCAAAGTAGGTCAGCCTTGCAGCTTCAGGATGACCGTATATACCGAACAGCCCGCAGGCTTCACGGGGTTTTTCGAAATAATCCATAGGGTTCCTTAATTAGTTTCCATCCAGAAATGGCCTTTTTCCGCAATCTCTGCGTCAATCTGCGGAATGACTTGTGCGGCGTACGACTTGTACGCCTCCGCGTAATTCCTTGATTTCCTTGACCTTGCGAAAAATTGCTAATTTCTGCATTGGAAACTTACTTTGTGCCCAATCTATATTTATGGATGGGCACTAATTAATCGGTTTAAGCTGTTATTTCAAATCTTTTTCAGAACGAACTATTATACTCCTGTATAGTTTTCACTGAAAGACGTTTTTTCTTAAGCGCTGCAATTCCTTTGCACATGGCCATGGCTCCGGCAATGGTCGTGGTATATGGAATATTGAATTTTATAGCCGCACGTCTGATCACATACCCGTCCCTCTTGGTTTCGCCGCCTGAGGGTGTATTTATTATCAGCTGTATTTCTTTGTTCTTTATGGCATCGACCACATGGGGGCGACCAATTGAAACCTTATTGATCAATTTGTTCGCGATGCCCTGGCGCTTTAAAAAAGATGAGGTCCCCCGGGTTGCCATGATCGTAAAACCCATATCATTAAATTGGGATGCTACAGGAAGAATTGCTTGCTTGTCGTTGTCTTTTACACTGATAAAGACGGTTCCTTTGTCCGGCAAAAGCTGACCGGCGCCGAATTGAGACTTTGCATATGCAGAACCGAAATCCGAATCGATTCCCATGACTTCTCCAGTGGATTTCATTTCAGGCCCGAGAAGAGTATCAACATCCGGGAACCGGTTAAACGGTAATACAGCTTCCTTGACAGAAATATGAGTTGGAATTTTTTCACTGACGATACCTTGTTCTTTTAGCGTTTTTCCGAGCATTACTTTTGTTGCGATTTTGGCCAGAGGAATGCCGGTAGCCTTACTGACAAACGGGATGGTTCTGGAAGCCCTGGGATTCACCTCAAGAACAAAGAGTCGGTTCTTTTTGATGGCATACTGAACATTCATCAAACCCACAACATCAAGTTCCAATGCCATGGCCTTTGTAGCATTGATGATCTCATCGAGCATAGGAGGAGAAATAGTGTAAGGGGGCAGGACACATGCGGAATCACCCGAATGGATTCCCGCCTCTTCAATGTGTTCCATGATCCCACCGATGATGGTCACTTTTCCATCTGAAACGGCATCCACATCAATTTCAATGGCATCCTCTAAAAATTTATCGATGAGCACGGGATGGCCTGAAGATTCCAGGATGGCAAGTCTGGTGAAGTTTTCGAGCTCTTTGCGATCATAAACAATTTTCATGGCCCGACCACCCAGTACATAGGATGGACGGACAACGACAGGGTAACCAATTTTTTCAGCCACCGCCACAGCTTCTTCTATCGATAATGCGGTGCCGTTTTCCGGCTGAACAAGGCCCAACTTTTTTAAAAATGCCTGAAATTGTTCTCTGTCCTCTGCTCGGTTGATACTTTCAGGTTGGGTGCCCAGAATAGGGACTCCAGCCTTATGTAGGGACTCTGAAAGATTAAGGGGTGTCTGACCGCCGAATTGAACAATGACGCCCATTGGCTTTTCGGTTTCCACAATATGGATCACGTCTTCTTTGGTCAGCGGTTCGAAATAGAGCTTGTCTGAAGTGTCGTAATCCGTGCTGACGGTTTCCGGGTTGCTGTTAACCATGATGCTTTCAACGCCTTCTTCACGAAGTGCAAAAGAGGCATGGACACAACAGTAATCGAACTCAATCCCCTGACCGATTCGGTTGGGGCCGCCGCCCAAAATCATCACCTTTTTTTGGTCAGAGATCCTGGCTTCATTTTCCGTTTCATAGGTGGAGTAGTAATACGGTGTTGCTGCCTTGAACTCCGCAGCGCATGTATCCACCAGCTTGTAAACGGGACGTATGTCATAAGTTTTTCGTGTTTTTTTAATGGCTTCCTCGGTGGAGCCGGTTAAATGAGCAAGCTGAACATCTGAAAACCCCCAGGATTTTGCTTTTTTTAAAAGCGTTTCAGATAAATCGGTTTCGGCGGACCTAATGCGTTGCTCCAGTTCCACGATCTGTTTGATCTGATGCAAAAACCACGGGTCGATGCCGGTGAGTTCATAAATGAATTGAATGGGCATTCCTTTAAGTATGGCATAGCGCAAGTAAAAAATCCGCTGGGAATTTGGTGTTGCCAGTTTCTGCTCAATTTCGGATAGGGATAAGTTTTTTGCTTTGTCGTCCTTTGGATCCAGAAGGTCCTTTCCATCAGATCCCAGCCCAAAACGTCCGATCTCAAGAGATCTCAAACCCTTTTGCAACGATTCTTTAAATGTTCGGCCAATGGCCATGGTTTCACCCACGGATTTCATGGCGGTAGTCAGATAATCCTGTGTTTCCGGGAATTTTTCAAATGTCCAGCGCGGTATTTTAACCACACAGTAATCGAGTGTCGGTTCAAAGGATGCAAAGGTCTCTCCGGTAATGTCATTGGGGATTTCATCCAGCGTATATCCCACGGCCAGCTTGGCGGCGATTTTGGCAATGGGAAATCCAGTGGCTTTTGAGGCAAGGGCAGAGCTGCGTGAAACCCGGGGATTCATTTCAATGACGACAAGTTCTCCGTTTTTGGGATTGACGGCAAACTGAACGTTTGAACCGCCGGTATCCACGCCAATCTCCCGCATGATAGCGATGGAGGCATCCCGCATGGATTGATATTCCCTGTCCGATAGTGTCTGCGCCGGGGCCACCGTGATGCTGTCACCGGTATGGATGCCCATGGGGTCCATATTTTCAATGGAACAGATAATAACGACATTGTCATTTTTATCCCGCATGACTTCGAGTTCATATTCTTTCCAGCCCAAAACCGATTCTTCAAGCATGACCTGTCCGATAAGACTGGCGTCGAGTCCTGCTTTTGCCAATTTTTCCAAATCTTCAGGGTTGTATGCAGCACCACCACCTGTGCCGCCTAAGGTGAAACTGGGGCGGACAATGATCGGAAATCCGATATCGTCGGCAACGGCTCTGACCTCTTCCAGGTGGGTTGCAAAACCGCTTTTGGGAATGCGGAGTCCGATATTTTCCATGGCGTTTCTAAAAAGTTCCCTGTTCTCAGCTTTATTAATCGATGCGATGGATGCACCGATCATTTCGACCCCAAATTTGTCGAGTACCCCCATCTTGGCAACTTCAACGGCGGTATTAAGACCGGTTTGGCCTCCCAGAGTTGGAAGCAGCGCACAAGGTCGTTCTTTTTCGATGATTTTTGCAACCACCAGCGGAACCACCGGTTCAATGTAGGTTCTGTGGGCCATTTCAGGATCGGTCATGATGGTTGCAGGATTGCTGTTGACCAGTATGACCTCGTAGCCTTCTTCCTTTAGCGCCTTGCATGCCTGGGTGCCCGAATAATCAAACTCGCACGCCTGGCTGATAATGATCGGACCTGCACCGATGATGAGTATTTTGTGTATGTCCGTACGTTTGGGCATTCTTATTTTTTCTTTCTCTCAATCAGAGCCTTGAATTCATCAAAGAGATATTTTGCATCATGAGGGCCGGGTGAAGCCTCCGGATGATACTGGGCGGTGAAAATCGGATATTCTTTGTGCCTGAATCCTTCCAGGGTATTATCATTTAAATTGATATGTGTTATTTCAATATTTTCACCTTTCAGGCTATCCGTGTCTACAGCAAATCCGTGATTTTGAGATGTTATTTCAATCCTTCCTGTCAAAAGATTTTTTACCGGCTGGTTGGCGCCCCGGTGACCGAACTTGAGTTTAAAGGTTTTTCCCCCCAACGCAAGTCCCAAAAGTTGATGCCCGAGGCAGATGCCAAATAAAGGGGCATAATCCAAAAGTGCCTTGATGGATTCGATGGCATACGTCACCGGCTCCGGGTCCCCGGGGCCGTTGGACAAAAAAATT
>JAOUGB010000339.1 GCA_029857875.1 Desulfobacteraceae bacterium
AAGGGATGTAAATCCCAGGGCCAGATTCTCGGTGGCGACCACCTCCACGACTTTCAGATACCGGCGCAGGCTCAATCCAGCACCGCCGTAAGTTAAGGGAATATTCAGGCCGAAAAAACCGATGGTTTTCAACTTTTCCAGAAGCTCCGAACTCACATTGCCGTCGGCTTCCAGTTGCCGTGGCGGATACTGTTGAGTGATTTCAAGATAGTGTTCAATAAAATTACGCGTGCGATCATCGTCCTTAGAATCTTTGAATCCATGAAATATATCTTGGTCCAAATGCCCAAAATAAATATCTGCCATAAAATTATTGAACTGCATCATTGACTCCTCCGTTTCAGATTAAAAAAATATTCCTCAGGTTTCATCCAAAAAGGAATAATTGACCGATTTTTAAAACGATAGATAATATTAAAGAATAGAACGCCTGATTTGATGTGAAACAGCACAGAAAATAAAAACGTTCAAGTGTCAATGGAATAGCACTACATGTTGTGTTAAATGAAGGTATTCATCCGGCAAGCGGAGCATTTTTTTCTTGAACGCACCAATGGAGAGGAGCCGTTATATCAACGGCCCCCTCGTTTTTCCGATGGTAAAGAACAGAGAAAAAACAACGGGGTTATTCCGGGAATTTTATAGTAATCTTTTCTTTGTCCTTTTTCGCCTTGAACTTTATTTGAAGGTTTACACTGTCGTTTCGAATACCCAAGGAAAGGGGTGTTTTCCCTTTGTCTTCTTCGATATGGGTAATTTCTCTAAGCGCATCCACGATCTTCTCCCCCACCTCCGATCCCGGAGAAGGCAATTCGGATTCACGGTACTCGGCGAAGACGCGCACAGTTCCTTCCGAAGAACGGGTAATGGTAATTTCTTCGGCATTGTTGTTGACGCCGTGCAGGGCTGCAAGGGCTAGCCATTTTAGTGCGGCTTCTTCTTTATCTTCATCGTTTTTAATGATGGACATCTCTTTAAGCGGATCGCCGGTGGCATAACAGTCACACATTTCCTGAACCTTGAGATGCAAATTTCGTTTTTCTTTCATTTTGGACCTCCTTTAAAACGCTTTTCACCAGACTTGGGAGAAGGAGTTCACTTATAAGAAGTATCATCCCCCTGCCGTCTGCGGGAAAGCCGTATTGGCATAAAGATACTCCATTTTTTCCTTGTGTTTCAACTCTTCATTGGCCATTTTCAGCAACATTTCTTTAAGATTGCTTTCGCTATGCATGTTGGCCAGTTCCGTATAAAACCTGTGCGATCTTGATTCCCTGTGAGAGGCAATCAGATAGACATCTTCTCTTTTTGTTTCTTTTGTGATTTCGGGTTCTTCAAGATATTCTGATATCTTGTACTCCACAACGTCGGTCATCCTCAACGCATCCGGGCCGTAATCCCCTTTACGGTAATTCACAAGGAACGCTTTATGTTTCTTTTCTTCTTTGGCGATGAACTCCACCGTATCTTTAATGCTCGGATCCTCCAGTTTGTTGAAGATATCCATGTAAAAGTCGTAGGCCTCCTCTTCTCTCTGGATCGCCAAATCAATGATTTCTGAAAGTTGCTTGTCCATACCCTCGCCTCCTTTTTTGAATGTTGACCGGCATGCTCCCCTTGACCCCGTACTTTAGGACGGGGTCAAGGGGAGCTATATTAAATAAACTAAAATCCTTACCGGGAAGCCCCGCCCTTTAGGGCGGGGAAGCTTCACTTATTTACGAAGCCATTAAAGATATTAACTTAAAAATAGATACAAAACAACCTATGTCAACCGATACGGAACCGGTGTGAAATAATTGAGGGGTCGGGGAGTTTTTCTAAATAGTCGCTCCATGGATAATCTTTTTTTAAACCGCGTGATCACGCCGGAGGCGGATAAAACTCGTGGCAAGGGTTCGTAAAGAAAGAACAGGAATCAATCTTTGAAAAATCAATAGGTTTGCCATACAATCTTTAATTTCTTTTAAAGATGCGATTTCGGCATGCGCCTGTTCTTTCTAACGATCCCTAAGCCACTCAAACAGCACCCGCTTTAAAAAAAGATCATCCATTCCGCTGAGACTAAAGGATTTAGAAGAAAAACTCCCCGAGGGCTCAGTTATAATTATGACTTATTTATAGCCCTGTTACTATTTGAAACGCTCAGTTTAGGGTCAATAAAGACGGGTAATTTCATCCACTTCAAAACTGGGCCAAGCTGCCGGTCCGGCCTTGCTCAAAGCTTCGACTCCACGACCGGCTTCAATCACCTCGCCGATGAGGGTAATATCGATTCCAGCGTCCCGAATGCTGTCCATAAGCGTTTCGGTTTCATTTTTACGAGAACAAATGAGAAGGCTGCCGGAGCCAATCAATCCCATGGGATCAATGCCAAGCAAGGTGCATATCTTTTCGGTTTGCGGAAAGACCGGGATACGGTCCATGTTAACCCTGATTCGATGTTCACCGGCGATGCTTAGTTCCATGAGGGCTGTGGCCAATCCCCCTTCTGTAATATCGTGCATGGCACTGACTCCCCCACAATTGCGAGCGATTTGCGCTTCCTCTAAAATACTGATGGAAAAGAGAAACTGTTTACATGTTTCAATGTCGGATTCCGTCATTCCCAGAACTCTAAGCCGATCTCCAAACTCCCTGGCAATGATGGCGGTTCCTTCAACTGCAACCGCTTTGGTCAATAAAACGTTGTCCCCCGGCTTTATGTTCCGTTTATCAATCAGGCGGTTTTTTGTCACTGTTCCAGCAAGCATTCCAGTGATAACAGGCCTTGTAACCGCATCGGTGATCTCTGTGTGACCGCCGCACAGCGTGATACCCCAGCGGCGGCAAACCGATTCGATTTCATGCATGACCTGGCGGATGGCGGATGCCGTAACACCGGATGGAAACAACAGGGTGGCCAAAAACCATCTGGGGATGGCTCCTGTCGTGGCGATATCATTGGCATTGATGAGAACCGCATAATGCCCTATGGCGTCCGTGGCAAAAGTAATGGGATCTGATTTAATGACAAGGACTTCTTCTTTACCTATATCTACTGCAGCCGCATCTTCACCCACACCGGCATTGATCAGCACTGAAGGGTCATGAAAATTGAACCCCTCCAAAAAGTTTTCAAGCAGATCATTGGGCAATTTGCCCGATGAAAGGGGCAGCCCCAAACGGACGATATTTTTAATCTCTTCCAAACCGGAGACGATAAAGTCGCTTTCAACCTTTGTGGTGCCGGATACCGTTCCATAATCCAGAAATGCCGTTATACACCCTGCTGTTTGTCCTGCCTGAATGTCGAAAACAAAGTCACCCACCATCAATATCTGTGTTACATCGACATTCAAGGTTTTGGCTGCCAGTATGATCCCGTCGCCACTTGGTTTCAGCCGGACGGATGTTTCCCTGGAAACAATGACATCAAAATGCGACATATCGATATCTTCAAAATTCTGAAGGGCCCGTTCTAAACTTAAAAGGGTATTTCGGGTAATGATGCCAATACCGATTCCTTTTGAACGAAGAAAATGGATCAATTTTTGTGCCCCTATGTTGGGTTCTGAATTGATTGCTGCTTCTTTTTCAAATCGCTCCAGTTGCTTTAAGGCTTCATTGCGCTGAGAGAGGGTGGGAAGATCTTCTATGAATTCAAGTACAGGGACATCGGCAGGGCAACCGATGGTTTCTTTTAAACGAGGAAAATTCAATGCCCCGGGTTTCGTCAGGGTGCCGTCAAAATCGAACAGAACGGCTTTAATATAAAATGACCGATTCATTATTTTTCCGTTCGTTCTTCATTATCTAAAGTTTATTTGGGATATGGTTCCATTGACGCTTAATATCTTGAAGACGATGGGGATAATTCGAGATGATGCCGTCAACTCTTAAAGAAACATACTTTTCCATATTTTTTCGGTCATCAACGGTCCAGACAAACACCTTTGAACCCCCTTGTTGAATGCTTTGAATAAAAGTCTTGCGTGCGATCGGGTAATGCACAGCCACACCGTCC
>JAOUGB010000340.1 GCA_029857875.1 Desulfobacteraceae bacterium
CAACCGCTTGGCAGCACCGATCCGCTCGCCAATCCGCATTCCAATGAGGGTAAATGTTCCCGCTACGATACCAATAATCAAGGCTGGTATCCAAATCGATATCTTCAGCAAAGATAGACTGAAGCCCACAGCAAGAGCGTCAATACTGGTTGCCACCGAAAGCATCACCAATGTCATTCCTTTTGTATAATCTTTTATCGGTTTTTCGGACTTACCATTCTGGAAGGCCTCTTTAATCATATGAACACCCACAAAGGCCAGTAAGCCGAAAGCGATCCAATGATCGTAATGTTCAATATAGCTCCGTATGGATAAACCCGCACTCCAGCCGATAATTGGCATAAAAGCCTGAAACAGTCCGAAATGCCAGGACAAACGGAACATTTGTCGCGAATTGACATTTTTCAAGTTTACGCCGGTCGCTATTGAAACCGCAAAAGCATCCATGGCAAGAGCCACTGCAATGGCAAGAATTTTTATAAATTCCACAATTATTCTTAAATGTTATATAAAGTTAGATAATTTCTTCTTAAAACAAGGCTCCACCTCTGAGCTATCATTCATTGAGGCCAAATAGCCCCTTTACGCTCCTCAACGAAGTAGCAAAAACGGCTCCATTCGAACTCCCGAAACGAAACCGGGCAACGGAGTTTAACTTTATGTTCACTGATATCGATCACTTCCCAGTCACCCCTGCGGGGTCCGTCTTCAATATTTAGTTTCTCACCCACTTTGAAAGGATACGATTTGAACACCACGATGTCATGTTTTCCCATAATAATCTCCCATTTCAATCTTTTGAAACTTGTTCATAAATCTTCGATCAATGTAATCTTTAATCTTAAAGGCTAGTCTTCCATCAAAGGTCAACCACTTTTTATGCAGAACCCCCGTACCGTAGACCATATTGAATATCAAGAGGTAATCCCCGCCAGGATCAAAGGCTTGAAGCGCCCTCCCTTCAAGCGATGCCATAAGGTTTTGATATAGCACTAGGTTTTCCCGTACAGCATAGACACCGACTTTGTCGAGGGGTTTGTTTTTGCCATAATCCTGTGTCAACCGCCAGGCGTTGCCGGCGATTTCAGCAACAGACGATCCGCCGCCGACGATGCTAATGGTTATTTTCTTTCGAGAAGCAAGCTCTAATTGCATTTTAAGCTGAGGGCTTCTTCCAATTAAAATAATGAAAGGATGGCGTACTTGAATAACGCTTGATTTATATTTATAAAATATATACATCGAACTCAAACATTAATTTATTGCGAAAGGTTTTTAAATGCCTCTAATTTTTGAGCCCATAAGTTTGGATAAACAAAAGCAATATTTGGACAAATTTTACCAATGCCTCCAGAAGCCTTCTGATTATAGCTTTGTTAATTTGTGGGGATGGTCGGATGACTATGGACTTTATTGGGCATGGTCGGATGATGTGGTCTGGATAAAGCAGACGATTCCAAATGAAGCATTTTGGGCGCCTATAGGGTCATGGCCGGACATTGACTGGAGCCGATGTTTTGACAAATATTTCGATGAACCGATCACCTTTCTCCGTATCCCTGAAAAATTGCTTCGGGTATGGGAGAAAAATATCGAAGACCGTATTCGAAAAGAGGATGAAAGAGCGCACTGGGATTACATTTACGATGTCAAAGAACTTATCGAACTAAAAGGCAATCGCTTTCATAAAAAAAAGAACCTGGTAAACCAATTCAAAAAAAAATATAATTATCAATATGTTCCTTTTGATGCAAAGATGATCGATATGGCCCTGGCCATGCAGGAAGATTGGTGCACTTGGAGGGATTGCGAGTCGTCCGAAGCTCTGTCCGCTGAAAACCGGGCAATTTCAAGAATTCTCGACAACTGGCAAACGATTTATGGCCTAACCGGCGGTGCGCTTTTGGTCGGTCAAGAAATGGTTGCCTACACCATTGCCGAACAATTGTCGCAAGATACGATCGTGATCCATTTCGAAAAAGGAAACCCGGATTATAAAGGCGCATATCAGGCAATTAACCAGATGTTTCTTGAACAAAACGGTGATCAATTTGATTACGTAAATCGTGAGCAGGATCTCGGTGATGAAGGACTTCGTAAAGCGAAATTATCGTATCATCCAATCGATTTTCTTAAAAAATATCGGGTGACGTTAAAATAGGCAATTCTCATAAATCGTCTCTTAGATAATATCTTTGTGATAGATTTTTTGGACCTTTAGATAAAAACATTTGAAAGGAACAACCATGCGGCCTGTATGCTTGATCATTCGTGATGGATGGGGCTATAGCGAAATCGCGCAAGGCAACGCGGTACTTGCGGCCAAGACACCCAATATCGACCTGTACAAAGCCATCTATCCATGGACACTTTTAGACTGTGCCGGAGAACCTGTAGGCCTTCCAGATGGATATCAGGGATCATCGGAAGTGGGACACCTAAACATGGGCGCCGGCAGAATCGTCATTCAAGAACTCAAGCGTATTGACGATGGATTAAGCACAGGGGAACTTTTTAGAGTAAATAAGTGGAAAGCGCTGGTGAACAACTGGAAGAAACACAAAAGCCGTCTTCATTTGTTCGGTTTGCTCCAGGACGAAGGCGTACATGCACATCAGGAACATCTCTTTAAGATCATGCGGCGGGCAAGGATAGAATATCCCGATGGTCCCATTATCATCCATCCCTTTTTAGACGGGCGCGATACACCTCCGCGAAGTTGTCTGGAATATCTGGCAAAGCTCAATCAGGTGATGAACGAGGTTGGCGGATGCTTCATTGGCACTATAATGGGTCGATATTACGGAATGGACCGTTCCAGGAACTGGGAGTTAACCGATATTGCCTATAATTGTATTGTCGCCGGCGAAGGTCGTCGAGCTTCAAGTGCTGAAACCGCTGTTAATGAATCATATGAAAATGACAGGACTCCGGATGATGTTGAGATGTTTGATGAATATATTCCCCCTTACGTGATCGGAAACTATGACGGTGTCAGGGATAACGATAGCATATTGCACACCAACTACCGGCAGGATCGCGCAATCCAACTCTCCATGGCCTTTGTTGATCCAAAATATCCAGGAAAACGGAAGACAATTCGAAATATAACTTATGTTGGTCTTACACGATACTGGGATGAATTTGCGAACTACATGCTGGGTGCTATTGACGCGGGTGGAGGCATGGAACACCTCCTTGGTGAGGTGATTTCCCATGCAGGTTTTCGCCAGCTACGAATTGCCGAAACCCAGAAGTTTCGTCATGTTACGAGTTTTTTTAACGGGAAAGCAACAACCCCATACCCAAACGAGGATCAAGTCGAAGTTCCAAGCCGATTCGATCCAGCCACCTTTGCCAGTCATCCGGAGATGGAGGCTTACAATGTTACCGATGAACTCCTTAGAAGACTCAGGAACAACCCTTATCACTTTATTGCCATAAATTTTGCCAACGGAGATATGGTCGGCCACACCGGTAACTTGGAAGCTGCCACAAAAGGCATCGAGGTAGTGGACGATTGTATCGGCAGAATTGTTGACCGTCTTCTCGAAATTGATGCCCATATTCTCATTACATCGGATCACGGCAACGCCGAACAAATGATCGATGATCAGACCGGTATGACCAAGACCAGCCATACCTTGAATCCTGTTGAGGTCATTTACCTTTCCAACGATTCCCAGGACAAGCGGCTTATTGGCCATGGCAAACTGTCGGATATCGCACCAACGGTTTTGTTTCTACTTGGTTTGGATATACCCAAAGAAATGACTGCACAAAACTTGATTGTAAATAACGCCGTCTAAATTCTCCCTTGTTTTTTAAACCTAAATTGAGCGATTTTCAAGTTTGACGAAGATAAGCAAGTTGAGCATAGCGAAATCCTGCTCTGCGGGAGAAGATGTCGTTTCGCTATAGTCGCCTATGCGGAACGGCATCTGACGCAGTAGATGCGGTGATCCTCCTGAGGCGGATAAAAATTTGAAATCCCG
>JAOUGB010000341.1 GCA_029857875.1 Desulfobacteraceae bacterium
AAATCCAAGATAAAATATACCCACCCAGTCCACTATGTAGTAATGGCGAGAGTTTTGCACGGCACCTTCAAAAAACGCCGGAAAAAATAAAAAAAACGCTCCGGTCACCGAGGAATAGGATACAGCCGCCAAAGGTGACAGTCTGTCCATAACCGCCTTTCCGATCAACGAATACGCCACCCAGCTGAACACACATCCAAAGATGAATATTTCTCCCCATCCCACACCGCCGCTGACAATTTCATTGAAGCTCCCTTTTGAGATCACGATCACGGCGCCGGTAACCGAAAGGATAATGCCGATCACTTTGATCAGGCTCAATTTTTCCTTGAAAAAATACGCGGAAAACAGGGTAATGAATATGGGGTTCCCGGCGATAATAACGGCCGCCCTGCCCGCATGGATGATTTTGAGCCCTTTAAAAAAGAACACATTGTATAAGAATACGCCGGTCATCCCCAAAAGAAAAACCGGGATGATTTGCTTTTTCTGTAAAACCGGTAACCTGCCTTCGATTTTGTAGGTGAACAGGACGAGAAAAATAGACGCAATGAAGAATCTGAAAAACGCTGCGGAAAACGGGCCCACATCTTTTGCCACCACCCTGCCGGCGATAAACGTGCCGCCCCAGAAGATAGCGGTGAGTATGAGTTTAGCGTAAACGAGCATTACTCTGAAAGTGCCTAAAGTGATCTAAAGTGATCTAAAATGAACTAAAGTTAAAAATTGCTTAAAGATAAAGAACTTATTTAATCTTCCCAATAGTAGTAAATATTGCGAGTAGTTCACTGCATTCATCATAGTCAGGTTTCACGTCTTCCCAAGACAACCATTTTGCCTCTATTATTACCTCAAACCAGTATTGTGTCTCACTGGCTTCGCTTTCACAAATTTTAATTTTATTTTTAAAATCAGCTCTGCTCCTGGCCCTATTGGCTTCTCGGTAGTTTGCACCAACAGACGTACCGGATTTAGTAATCTGATTCCGAATAACCATGCCTTCAGGTGTATTGGGTAAAGTGTTTGATAAGCGTATTATCCTAACAGCAAATTCTCTAGTTCGCTGTTCAAGTTTTTTTGAAAATTCTTTATTATTCATTCTTAAAACTTTAGTTCACTTTAGATCACTTTCAACTTTAGCTCACTTAATTGGATCGATAGACCCAAGAGTTAACAATGTATCGATTTGTTCCCCGACGGGATTCATGGATATGGGCTGGAACTGCTCCACCTGGTGTTTCATTTTTTCAAAGGCTTTTCGGGTGATCCGCTCGGGGCCGGCCGCCAGTCGAACACATCCCTGAAACACAAAAAAACTTAAAAACAACGTGATGGCAATGGTTAAAAATGCGTGCAAAAAGAAATCGGAAGACAGATATTGGCCGGTAAAATAATCCCTGGCCGTGATCCACCCCACATGCCCTAAAATGCCGATCACCGGAAGATTAAAAAGAAACTGAAGGATTAAACCGCTGAGGTTCTGCGAAGCGGTTTCCATGGTGTGATCCAGTGCATCGCCCCAAAGGGAATTCAAATCTTGGTTTAGGGTAATGTTGTCTGAAAGCACATGTTCGATCTTTCTAACACGCGTGTCGAACCTGGCGTTTACAAGGGATTCCGCAATGTCGGGCCAGTCTTGCAACACAGAGAGCCGAAAGTCTCTTATGGCAAAATCGATCCAGTCAGATCTTTCGGCTTCGGCGGTGGTGGCTTTTGATTCTTTAAAGTGAAACAGCGAAGACACCATGCCGACCAGTTGGCGAACGGGGTTGCCGAACCTGAACATGGCCGTGATGCCGGTTCCAAAAATTAAAATTCGAGCCCACACAGCAATGAGCCATCCCACCGGTCCCAGCCACCGTTGGGCAAGTTTTTGATACACAAGAACGTTGACGCCAAGCATTCGTTTGGAATCGCCCTTTTTAAACGCTGAAAGCGCCGCATTCAAGGCGTTTTTTTCAGCCTCCCGGATGTGTTGTTTCGTTTCCCTAAGTGTTTTTGAATCCTTTTGAATTTCAAGGGCTGCTTCTTCAAAGATGTAATCCCGAAGGCTTTGGGCGTTTTCGATTCTGCGGTCGATGCTGTATCCCGGCTGGTTGAAGGTGCCGAATATCATCTGCTTTAAGTCGATAAACTCATCAAAATCGTGCTTTGGTCGGGCTGTGGGATCCCATTGAGGGTCCTGCAGATGCTGTCTGGCGGAGATACAGAATATCTTTTGTATGGGTTTTTCCCAGGCGGTTTTGATAAATTCCAAAAATTCCGGAACAATGATTTGGGTCAGCTCTTTTTTGTCCTGACGATCACATTTGTTGATGACCACCACCAGGGCGTCTCCGTTGAACAGGCGCACGTAATGGGCCAGAAAATCCACATGATCCTTTCTTTTTGGATTTTCCGCATCAAACATGCAAATGAGAATATCTGAAATGGCAATGGCGTTTTGGACCAGGTGAATGTGTTTTTCCTGCTGGGTACTGTCCGTATCCGGGGTGTCGATCAACAGGACATGCTCAAGGGAGGCAGCCGCCGGACTCGAACGCATGTCCACATGTGAAACGCCAAGCTGTTCCTTCAAATGATCGGCATCTTTTGTTTCACGGCTGAGGACAACAATGCTCTGGGTGGTAGGCCGCCGGTGTCCGGTTTCGGACAGATTATCCACTTGTGCCAGGGCATTTAGCAGCGTGGATTTTCCGGAGCCGCAAGGGCCAATGATGGTCACAATGAGCTTTCGTTCAAAGCGCGCCTCTAGATGATCGATCATGCGTAGCACTTCATCACACTGCTTTCTAAGGCCCGCCCCGGGCTGCCACATGGGGGCCCGGTCAATGGCATTGCAAAGCATTCGAACGTCATGTTTAAAGCCTTCTATCTTCCCCAGGGCCTTGATGGAGCTGGTCTGTACATTTGAAATCATCATAATATCATCGCCTTTTTACAGACTGCAATTTGATCTTGGATCTGTGTGATCAGGGCATCAGACGATTGCAGCGCGTCTGTTGCATGTTGAATAATTTGGCCGGTGATCTCTTTTTCGAAAAGATCCTGAACAGCCTTGAGCTTGTTGTTCAGCCAGGTCTGGATAATGGGGGCCAGCATCTCTTTGAGCTGATTCTGATCCGCCTTTTTAAGGCCTGTGGTGGCTGGAATCGCAATAAGGGCATAAAGATCATGGAGCCCGAACAGTCCGCTGAGTTTCACCTTGATGCCCACAGCACCCACAGGATCTCCTGTTGAAAGGATATAGGTTATGGCAACAGTTGCCGGTACCACGTTTAAAAACGCGGCAAACATCTGTCGAATTTTAATCCAGGTTCCCATTTTACTTCTAAAGCCGTCGGCGATGTTTATAAGATCCTTTTCGATATCGTGTGACAGCTCTGCGATGACCTCTTGCTGTGACAGAATCGACTGTTGTATCGATTTCCAGTCCATGCGCCGCAAGGTTTCCTGGTGAGGAAAAACAACCGGATGGGCTGAAACAATAAATGTTAACGCCCCTTTTTCATCTTCAGCTTCCTTTCGGGGATTTTCATGGTTTTTCAAGCCTCTTTGGGCTCTGATCTCTTCAACGGCGTTTGCCATGCGTCGGGTCACCGGATCTTTTGAGGCGGCGGACACCGATATTTCAGAGTTCAACGTGTGGTAATGCATCCGGTTTACGGCACTCAGCAGGTCTTCTTTGACGGCATCAATAAAGTCCCCCCGGGCGACGGGTTTATCTTTATCTGAAAATGTGCCCTTAATCTTTTTTGCCGTACCCACCAGCACCTTAAACGGGAGTTCGATAATATTGCCGGTTTTTCGCATGGCCTTGACAAAGGGAGGATCCGTTGACATCCATATGTCGACAAAACGTTTCATCACCCGGTCCACGGGAAAGTGTTGAAGGGCTTCATGGACACAATAACTCTGGGCCGTCTGAAGGGCATCGAGATAAAGATGAAGCTCCTGGTTGGAGGTTTTTGTCTGTCCGAGAAATTCTTGA
>JAOUGB010000342.1 GCA_029857875.1 Desulfobacteraceae bacterium
GTTGTAAAATACGGATCAAAGATTCTGTCCCTGATTTCAGGGCTGATCCCCGGACCTGTATCACTGATCGTCAGTTTGACATATTCCCCCGCCGTTAAGTCAGGATAGAGAGCAGCAGAAACTTCGTCTAAAACAACATTTTTCATACCAATCTCCAAAACCCCCCCGGTATCCTCCATGGCATGGGCCGCATTGGTGCAAAGATTGAGCATCAGTTGGTGGATCTGGGTGGGATTGGCAAAAATGGTATCGGATATATCATCTATATTCTGACGGATATCAACACTCATTGGAATGGTTGCCCGTAAAAGCTTGATGGCATCTTGGATGACCGGAACAAGTTTAATCGGTTTTCGTTCTTGATCGGTTTGACGACTGAAGCTAAGCAGCTGCCTTACGACATCTTTGGCGCGAACACCGGCTTTTAGAATCTCCTCTAGATTGAAATGCGCCGGGCTCCATGTTGGGATATTATCCAGTGCCAATTCCGTATTGCCAATAATAATCCCGAGAATATTGTTAAAATCATGGGCGATACCACCCGTAAGCGTTCCGATAGCTTCCATTTTGTGGGATTGTCGGAGTTGGACTTCGAATTTCTTTTTATCTTCCTCGGCCTGTTTGCGCTCGATGATTTCCTGCTGCAGTTCCTTGTTCATTGCATGTAGAGACGCCTCTCTGGCTCGAATTTCGGAAGCCATGTCATTAAATCGATTTGCAATTTCTGAAAGCTCCATGTGATGAATTTCTTCAATTTTATAAGCGTAGTCTCCTTTTGCAACACGGTCGATTCCTTTTTGTAGAATTCTTAGCGGCTTGCGCATAAAAACACGCAATAGCACTCCGGTGGTTATTAAAATGATGATCAACGATCCGGCAAAAATGAGCAGAATTGCATTTCGGAGCCGCAACAAATCCATATTGTAGGCATCAAGTGAAAGAAATAATTTTACCCGGCCAACGATTTGTCTATTATAAACAACGTCTTTGGATCGCTCAATACGGTTTTCAGTAGCTTTGTCTTTACGTAACTTAAAAAGTGTTTTATCATGTTGGTCCGTGATGTGAAGTTCATCGATAACCTCGTTTTGCACATAACCGGTGCCGATTTTACTGATCTGCTCATCATCATAGTCCCATATGGGTACCGCCAGTACTTCAGCAATGTTGACCGCATAATCGTCAGCTTTTTTATGAAGTTCCCTGAGCAAAAATCGAGCCTGTCTGGTATAGACAAACATCAGCAAAAACCCTTCAAACAAAATGATGAGCAGAATAAGACTGACCGTTAATTCTCTGGAGATGGATCGGCTCTTGATATTAAATATCTTTGAAAGAGAATTTTCACTGCGCGCTTTGTCCATCAGATCTTCCTTCCTATACCGTGAATTGAATTACTTTTGGTTGTAACCGTATTTTTTACAAAATGTCGTGTATGTGCCGTCGCTTTTTATGTTATCTAAAGTTTGCTGCCAGATTTTTACAAGACCATCCGGTGTTTGAATTGAAAAAGCGATATAATTGTTGACTCTCCGGAATGCATAGACAAGTTCCAATTGATCGGGATCAACACCGGCCTGTTTTGCAAGATACGGCATATTAAAATCAGAACTGACCCAGAGATCAAGGTTGCCCTCCATAACTCGCCTGATATTACTAATATTTTTGTTCGTGGCAACAAGATTGACAAACCCATTTCTTTTGAGAAATTGCTCCTTTGCATCTTTATAATACGTGCCAATGCGGGCAACCTTCTTGGCATCTTCAAGGGAGTTGATCTGTAGGCCCGAACCTTTCTTTCCATAGAATCCCCAAGTTTGCGTGTAAATCGGACCGACCCATTTGAAGTGTTTTTCCCGCTGGGGCAGACGTGTGGTGGAAAACAGGGCCACATTGGGCTGATTTAACGCCAGAGTATATCCCCGGGCCCACGGCACCACCTGAATGTTGTCAGGCAGTTTCAGGCGAACCAAAATCTCACGAACAATGTCCACGGCCAATCCTTCAATTTTTCCTTTATTCAGATAGTTTCCAGGAGGTGAATCTTCTGTATAGATCTTTAGCTTGATCTTGCCAAGATTTACCCTTGAAGTCTCCGGTTCAAGTTTCGGTATACTGTCTTCCATGAGCCATTTTCTGCTGATCTTTTCAAAGGTTCCGTCCTGTTTCATGTCACTGAGGCTTTTCTGCCATCTTTTTACAATCTTTACCGATGTTCCCTTTGAAAAGGCGATAAATAGATTCACTTCATTAATGGGAAACACCAACTCAAGGTCGGAAATATCAGCCTCGATCTGTTTTACAACTTCTGGCAACCCTAAATTATCGAAAAACCATAAATTCACACGGCCGGATAATAATTTTTTCAGATTACTGGCAGGTGAATTTGAACTGTCGAGATTTGTGAAACCCCACGCTTTAAGCATCTGTTCCCTGGCATCTTCCTTGTAGGTGGCTATTGACCCCACTTTTTTGGCATCCTCAAGAGAATTGATCTGGATGCCGGCCCCTCTTTTCGCGTAGAATCCGAATCGAGAGATGCAAAGGGGCCCCACCCAGTGAAACAGGCTTTCGCGCTCTTTTATTCGAGCGGTTGAAAAAAGGACCACATTCGGCCGGGTCTTCAATAGGTTGTATCCACGTGCCCATGGTAACATTTTAATGTTGTCCGGCTGGTTTAGGCGACGCAGAATCTCTCTTACAACCTCAACGGATGAACCTGTAAGAATATCTTCTTTCTTATAGCTTAACGGCGGATATTCTTCGGTGATAATGGTTAACTCTTGAGCACAAACAACGTTTGTCAAAAATAGTAAAACCAGAAACACATATATGGCGAGCTTCGGTTTCATATGTTCCTCATATCGAGCAATGTTTTTACCTGCCTTTAGATGGGTTCAAGGGATCGTTTCTACCCCAAAAAAATAAGGCAGATCATCAAATGTTCTGCCTGCCTTTATATCAAAACTTTCAAAACGCTGTGTGTTCAAGCTTTGAACCTTATTATTTTCATCAGCATTAATATCGTGAAACAGGCCGGAAAAGTTTTTTCGGCCTGTTGCTTTAAAGGCTTCTCAAGCATATCAGAGTGTGAAACTCGAGTTATCTTCTTTTTAAACTTACAATTCTCATAAGTCCGAACAACCCGATACCGAAAAAAAGCATAAGTGCCATTGCGGACACCGGGCCTATCTTCAGGGCAAGCCAACTGGCTCCGACGAGGGGAATTAAGCCAAAACGAACCATCACCCTTAAATTATCATGTTTTTTGATGAAATCGGCCATAGGGGGTGAATAGGTATTGTAAAAACGAACAAAACACTTGCCTATTCCATTGGTGAGCAAGAAATGGTCACGGAATCTTTTTAAAACTTTGATTTGCGACGCCAAAGGCGAACCATAGGCTGCAGTAGCGATGAAACAGTTGCCGCTACCTCCGGAGTCACTGCCTACAATGGTCACTGTTACGTCTGTCGGGTTTAGGCCATCATAGTCAACATCAGCTGAACTTGCCGCACCCAATATGATGCTGTAGGTCTGGCTGCTGCTGGCCAAGCTGGTGACCGTTAAGGTCTGGTCTACGGACCAGTTAATATTGGTAAAAGTCAGGCTCGATGTGTCAACCGTCCCTACGGCGGAGTTAGAGCTGCTGACAGATAGGGTCACATTCGCAGAAGGCTCGCTTAAAAGTCTTACAGTGAAGGTAGCTGTTCCTCCACCTCCTGTTGTTGTCACGCTGGTGGGTGTAACAACAAAGTCAACCCATCTGAATTTCGTAAGATAGATGTCTTCGAAACCGGCGGATGTATGGTTGTCCGTGCCTGCGCCAGGATCAAAATCAACGGTCCCTGAAAAATATCCCGTCAGGTAAACGTTAACGCTGTCGTCCACAACAACGGACTGACAAAAGTCCTGATCGGTTCCGCCCATGGTCTTCGTCAGGTCGTAACTGCCGTCAAAGTTTATCTTTGTTAGAAAAATA
>JAOUGB010000343.1 GCA_029857875.1 Desulfobacteraceae bacterium
GAAGGAAATATATCAAATTCGTAATATTATCAGACAATTTTATTAACCAAACGTGAGCAAAAGACCCTTAAAGATGTCGGAAAAATTTACACGTTGCTCAATGTTTTTCTATTTTGAAGATATTTAGATAACCCGCAGATGCCGTGATTTTAAATTAAGAAACACACAGGGGAGATGATAGGAAAACACAATTCGTTATGTTCGTTCAACCCGTTCCCCAAAAAGGGAACTCTTATCATGAAGTATTCACTGCTTCTCATTATGTGCCGAAACGACCGGCAGCTGACAAAAATCATGCTGGTTGCGCAACATTTCCTGAAGTTGCGATTTCAGCGGTTTAGAAAAAGCCGACGGACTATTCCACCAACAGCAAAGCATCCACGTAATGATGAAAATATTGAGAAGCCATTTTAAAATCACAGGCTTCCTTTTGTTTAAGATGTTGACTGTTCGATTCAGCTCCGTCGGCAAATTTTTTTTGGTCGGAAAGCAACCGGTTTGGATGCATTAAAATTAAACACATCCATACGTTTGTAATTTTTTTTTAAATCTCCCAAATGCATGTATGGCCGTGAAGCCCTTTTATAAATGGCGCGTTAGTGATCGCAGCCAGAAGAACAGTCACACCCGGAACCGCAGGCCATGGGCATCTGGGTCGGGGTGATGCTGATGCCCACGACTTCGATTTCAAAGGTCAAAGATTCACCGGCCAGAGGATGATTTAAGTCCATGGTCAATTTGTCATCATCCAGATGAACAATTCGGGCGGGTACCTGGCGTCCTTCCGGAGTGGTAAGGCCGATGGTCATACCGACGTGGGGGTTCATTCCAGAGGGAACTTCCGATCTGGGAAAGGAATGTGTGAGACTTTCGTCTCTTTGTCCGTAGGCATTTTCCGGCGCGAGGGTAAACACCTTTTTTTCGTTCAAAGCCATTCCCATGAGTTCTGTTTCAAATCCCTCAATCAACTGCCCTGCGCCCATTTGTATTTCAAGCGGCTGGCGTCCGTGGCTGGTATCGAACACCTGGCCGTTTTCCAATGTTCCTTTGTAGTCTACGCTGACAAAAATACCGTTTTCAACTTTTTCCACAACGATCTCCTTTGGTTTGGATTAATAACAGTATCAATCTATGTATGAATCTATCCAAGTCAAGTCAAACCTTTTTTAGAATTGGTTTCAAACCTTTCTCCAGCTCCCAAAGGATAACGCACCACGGCAAAATCGAAAATTTACCCATTGATTCATTGGAACATACGCATGGCAACGGAAATACGTTGTAATATTTAGGGGCTGAAGCACCGAACGAAAATCTCTTTGAGCACTCATTGAAATGTTTTTTCTATCTTTCCCGGGACCTTATTGCCATCGAAAGGGAATTCTTATCATTTTAATTTATCCTCAAGGAATTTAATAAAGCGCAACCAGGATTTTTTGTCTGCATTTTCCTGATAACGGTTTCCATCAAAAACGGTAAAAGCATGCTGTGCACCACCGTAGGTTATCATTTCGTGTGCAACGCCGGCCGCTTCCAGTTCATTGGCCAAGGCAGCAAACTGGTCCATGGTGATGGCCGAATCGGCGGTACCATGCATAATCAAAATTTCTCCTTTAGTCTCGGCGTAGTTTTGACCCTCCGGTGTCTTTAGGCCGCCATGAAAAGTGGCGAAACCTTTAAAATCTGCCCCGGACCTCGCCAATTCAAGCACCGCTGCACCGCCGAAACAATAGCCTACTGCCACAGCATTCTTGACATCGGCACCTCGAGCCTTCGCCTCAAATATGGCGCCATTAATCAATGCTCGCATCTTCTCTCTGTCTTTATAGAGCTCACCGGTATGCTGACGTTTGTCCGTATCCTTGGTGGGTCGCACCCCGGCACCAAATAAATCAACAGCAAAAACAGTGTAACCCAATTCTGAGAGCATATTGGCCCGCTTGATTTCATAATCTGTCAGACCATCCCAGTCATGAATGAGCAATATCAAAGAAGATTGTTTGGCAGGATTAATGTAATACCCCTCATAAGCCTTACCATCGACCTGATAAGTCACCAAAGATCCTGTGGCCCCGAAGACAGAAGTTGAAACTGCTAAAATAAGGAATACAGATATTAAGTAACGCATAATCACCTTCCTTTGTTTTTCATGGTGTGAACATTTTTCGGGTCACCTTGAATTGGGCGTCCCGCTTATCCATTCTTACCGTCTAACCTTAATTTTCCCTTATCCCGCTCTCGAAAAGGGAATTCTTATCATTTCCCATTCTCTTCTACTGTCGTCAGACCGCTTCGATTGTTGAAGGGGGTTTCGGTGCTATGTTGTACGTGACACTGACGATGCCGGGCACATCGCGGAGAATCTCGTTGGCGAGTTTCTCGAGAATTTCGAAAGAAAGTTGTGTCGGTGTTGCCACCCGCGCATCGACGCTTTCCCAGCAACGCACCTCTATCTGCTGACCAAAATCGCGCAATCCGTCGCGCATGCCGGTCACGCGGTCTTCATGAAGGATCGCCATATACTGGAATGCACCGGTGTCTTTTAGCAACCGTTCGACCACGGCCGTTGCCTTTCGAACCGTCTCGATGCGCTCCGGGGTTGCTTGGCCGATCACTCGTGCCGCGAGTGCCGGACCCGGAAATGGAATTCGATCAAAGATCTCTGCCGGAAGTCCCAGAGCCTCACCAACTTTTCTAACGCCGTCTTTGCGAAGCTGAATAAGCGGCTCGATGATGTGATAGCCAAAAGCCTCTTTCGGATCGATCCCAAGCTGCTCAAAGACATTATGCTGCCGTTTTATTCCTGCGACGGTCTCGTCAATGTCGGTCAATATGGTTCCCTGAAGCAGATATTTTGCTTTTCTTTCCCTAACGAGCCGTCCGAAAACATCTTTGTAAAAAGCCTGGGTAATGGCCTCACGTTTTTCTTCCGGATCCGTGACGCCTTCGAGTGCGGCAAAGAACTCTTTTTGTGCATCGACAACCTCAACCTTAACGCCAAGCTTTCGGAAAAGATTGACAACCTTTTCGGGCTCTCCCTCACGCATAAGACCGTTTTCGATAAACACGGTCTTGAGGCGGTCTCCCAAGGTGCGATGGCCGAGCATCGTAACCGTGGACGAATCAACGCCTCCCGAGAGCGCATTGATCGCCATCCCGTTCCCGACAACTTGCTGGATCTCTTTGACCTTCTCATTGATGAAATGTTCTGGGTTAAGCTCCTTTGCGGTAATCTCTTTGATCATTTGATTGTCCCCTTTTCATTTAAATCGTCTTTGCATGACATCCAATCCCGTATTTCCCACTGCCAACGTCTCTGGAGTCCATTTCAGATTTTCACAAGCGATCTCAGTAGATGCTGACGGGCTCACGCCCCCAGGATTAACCGAATCAGGCATGTTCTTTAAATCGCTTTGGCAAGCGCCTTGCCGGCCTCATAGGCCTCTTCAAGATATTCCGGATGCGTTAAAACATCATCTTCAAAATCCAACCCGCGATACAACAGCGATCGATAAAGCTCCGTATCCAATACGTCGAAAAAATATTTGACCGTCAAAAGGGTCCCGTCGAAAAGTTTTTTACCCTTCGTCGCCCCCACGGAAATAAAAAGACCCTTTCGTTTGGGCTCCCATTGACCGAAAGGAACCTTGTCGATCCAATATTTTTTCACCCACAGCGACTGGCATCGATCCATTAATATTTTCGTGTGGGCACTCACCGTATAAAAGAAAATGGGACTGGCAAGGATTAACCCTTTGGCCGACAGGATCTGATCCGCAACGTTGTGGAAATCGTCTTTTATGGCGCATCGTCCTTCCTTTTTGCAGGCATATATTTCAAGACAAGGAGATATTTTTAAGTCTCTTAATATGATTTCATTGACCTGGGCGCCGGCGTCGACGGCTCCCTGAACAGCATGCTTGAGCAAAGCTGCTGTATTCCCGCGCCGCCTGGGGCTCCCATAAAT
>JAOUGB010000344.1 GCA_029857875.1 Desulfobacteraceae bacterium
GTTGTTTTCACTCTTTTTGAGCAGGCGGACGCGTTCAGCGGATAGATGTGCCAGACGTTTATAAACGGACAGTTGTATCTTGTCATTCAGGCTGTCAATGGTGGTCTTATCCAAAGCCATGACACGGGTCGGTTCAGCAGCAATGGCAGATGTCATTCGTAACGGGTCCCTGGCAAGGGCCATGGCTTCAATCAAGTCCCCTTTTGACAAAACGGCAATAGTTTTCTGATGCGCTTTTGGGCCTTGAACAATCCTCATCTTTCCGTCCAAAATGACAAATACCATTTGATCGGGATCGTCTTTCTTCATCAAAACTTCACCAGCCTGCAATTTATCGATTTTCGCCCGACTGGACAATTCGATCACTTCTTTTTCGCTGAGTCCTTTAAAAGCGGACATCTGGTCTTTTAGTTGTGTCATTTCTGATTTCGCCATGTTGTTTTTAACCTGTTATTAAGTGTTAACTTCTTGATGACTTTGTAATAAGATTATTTTTCCTAACTTTTTCGAGACGATCAATGTTATCTTAAAAAAATTATTCCAGCCTGCTCCGGCTTACCGGAAATGGTAAAAATTAAGTTATAATATCACATATTTCAGTAAATTCAAAGAGAAAGTAATGAAATTAAAATAATTTAGACCTTATATCAATGGAAAAGGTTCTAATTATTAAGAGCTTTAAACGCATGGGGCTAAACTTTTACAGATGTTTTGCCGATATTAGTATTGTTGTGAAAAAGCAAACCTCTCGAGAGAGTGGGACGCAAAGCCATCGGCCCGGTAATCATGGGTGGCGGGGTTGCCCGACAAATGGATACGCTGAACACCAGAGCTCGTTCTTTTCTTGAGAGGATGGGCTTTTTCTATTTACCTGAGGTGATGAATCATGAAGTTATTGTTTTATTTTGGTATTTTCATCGTGTTCGCTCGTTTTTATCCATTTTATACTTTTTTCTTGTTATGGGGAGTGGTATGGATAATATTTGTTGCACTGTGTTGGGACATGGGGGTAGAACTGGTGCGTATCCGCGCAAAACAAAAGACTGAATGACGGGTTTAAACTTGAAGTCTTCATGGTTTAACCTTCGGAAGTTTCATAAAATTATAACTCAGGTTTCACACCCCTTTTCAAAGGTCTCATCCATATGTTACATCTTCTTTGCACTTTATATTGGTTCATGCGGCTTTATTCTGTTTAACCATCGCATCCATATGATTTTAATTTAATAAATTTTCCATGCCAACTGCTCCGTGCCAGCGTTGCTGAAAATAAGAAATGCGAAACTTGAATAGATACAAGATGTTATTTGAGATGGTTTGCACTTAATTTGCTGACAAGGAAAACACAAATGACGACACTTTCGAGAAGGATTCTGTTTGTGGATGATGAAGACTTACTAAGAGATACGATAAAAGATATGCTAATGATGTTGGGATACGATGTTGAACTTGCCAGAAATGCCGAAGAAGCTTTAGAGATAGCACGAAAAGAATATTTCCCACTGATAATAACAGATTTGATGATGCCGGAGATTGACGGCACCCAATTGTGTAAACAGATCAGAGAAATTAATGAAACGGCTGTTATCTATGCTTTTTCCGGCTTCCTAACAGAAGTAGACTCGGATCAGCTTAAAGATGTCGGGTTTGATGGTCATCTTTGTAAGCCGGTTAAAATCGAAGTGTTAAAACATGCCGTTGAAGGGGCATTTGAGAAAATTTATCAGCGGCAGGGCAGGGCTGCCAACACCCCGTAGTAATTGTTAAAAACTAAAATTTCACACCTTTAATTATTCCGATTTTGGAGGTGCCCATGAATGTTGTCCACCCCATCCGTTACTCTCTTCGTCTGGAACCCGACCTTGTTCATTTTCGATTTTCCGGACAGGTTGATATCGAGTTTCAATCCCGGCAACCGGTGGAACAGGTGGTGTTGAACGTCCTGGAACTGGCTGTCTGGAGCTGTAAACTTCAGATAGATGACAAGAAAATCCCATGTATCTTTCAGATAAATCCGGAAAAAGAGGAACTTAAGATCGACCTTCCCGAATCCATGTCCGGCACGTTCTTTTTGACCATCGATTATCAGGGACGGATCAACGACAAGATGGCCGGGTTTTATCGCAGCACATTTGAAACCAACGGCCAGAAACGATACATTGCGGTCACTCAGTTTCAGGAAAGCGACGCACGCCGGGCCTTCCCCTGCATGGACCATCCGTCTCAAAAAGCGGTCTTTGACATTAAGATGATTGTGGACGCCGACCTTGTGGCCCTGTCCAATGGGCCGGCAGTGGAAGAACAACCTTTGGCAGGAGGGAAAAAACAGGTTCGGTTTGAAACCACGCCGCCAATGTCCACCTATCTTCTGTTTTTCGGTGTAGGCGAGTTTCACCTGACAGACCATGAAACCGATCCACGGGTGAGGTCTGTGACCTTGCCGGGTCGGGCCCCCTACGGGGGATTCGGGCTGGAATTCGGCCGGAAGGCTCTCGAGTTTTGTGAAACCTATTATCAAATTCCCTACGTACTTTCCAAGATGGACTTGATTGCCGTCCCGGATTTTGCGTTCGGGGCCATGGAGAACTGGGGAGCCATCACCTTCAGAGAAAACCTGATCCTTCACTACCCGGAAGTGACCTCCAAGTCCGGTGAAATGAGCATCTGCAATGTCATTGCCCACGAAATCGCCCACCAGTGGTTTGGGAACCTGGTGACGCCGTCCGACTGGAAATACCTCTGGCTGAACGAGAGTTTTGCCACCTATTTTGCATACGGTGTTGTGGACCACTACCACCCAAAATGGCAGGTCTGGGATCAGTTTCTGCTGGGACAAACCGCTCCGGCTATGGGGCGCGACGGTCTGAACGACACCTGTTCCATCGAAATTCCAGGCGGCGAACACGTGGTCATCAACACCAGCACCGCGCCGATCATTTACAGCAAAGGGAGCAGTATTTTACGTGTGGTTCAGGGATACATCGGTAAAGACGATTTGAGGAAAGGATTGCAGCACTATCTGAAGACATTCGAATATAAAACCGCAGCCAGTCACCATCTCTGGGAAGCCCTGGAAGAGACATCCGGAAAGCCGGTTACTGCTCTGATGAAGAGTTGGATCGAACAACCCGGGCATCCCCTTGTCCAGGCCCAACGAAACGGGCGCAATCTCACGTTGACCCAGAAGCGGTTCACCTATCTTGAGAACACGTCCAATCAAACCTGGCAAATACCGGTGACCCTCAACGTCTATTACGAAACCGGTGATTCGAGGACGATCTCAACCCTTCTGGAAGAAACATCAACTCAGATCGATCTGGGAGCGGCGTGCGTTGCTTACAAGGTCAACGCCGGTCAGACCGGATTTTACAGGGTGGCATACCAGAAGCCGGAAGATCTGGCGGCCATCGGCCAACGAATTGCGGGTAAAGATCTTTCTCCTGAAGATAGATGGGGCCTTCAAAACGACCTTTTTGCCCAGGTTCAATGCGGTGGAACCTCCATTGACGACTATCTGGCATTTTTGAACAACTACCTCGATGAAGACGCCTATCTTCCTTTGAGCAGCATGGCGGACAATCTGTTCCAGGCTCACCTGGTCTTTGGCGGTCCCCGTCAGGAAGTGATTCGCTCCTTTGGAAGATCCATGCTTGAAAAGACCCTGTCGGACATCGGGTATATCCCGCTACCTGATGAAAATATCACCAATTCCCTGCTCAGGGATCAGATTCTCTGGCATGCCGTGGTTTACGGGTCGAACCCGGCTGCTGCGTTTGCCGCCGAGCGGTTCGAGGCATTGTTTCAGGGCGAGAAAATTCATCCGGATATTTTAAAGAGCGTGCTCATGGCCGGCGCGCTGGCAGGTGGGAAGGATACTCTGGAATGGCTCATCCGCCGGTTCGAATCCTGCGACAGTGAACACGAGCGGCTTCAGGTCCTTACGGCCCTGGGA
>JAOUGB010000011.1 GCA_029857875.1 Desulfobacteraceae bacterium
TATGATCGACGATAAACGTTTTACGGTCGACGTTTCACCTGAAACGCTTGCGAAGACGACTTTTAAAAGTGCCAAAATCGGCGATCGTGTAAACCTTGAAAGGGCCCTTCGTCTTTCTGACCGTATAGACGGTCACCTCGTTTCAGGTCATATTGATGGCATTGGAACCGTCACGCTCAAACAAAATATAGGAAACGCGATTATTGTCTCCTTTAAAGTGCCGGAATTCATTTCGCATTATATGATTCAAAAGGGATCTGTCGCAGTGGATGGTATCAGCCTGACCATTAACAATTGCGGCCACGACAGTTTTGATGTCAGCATTATTCCCCATACGGCAAAGTTGACGACCATCAGCTTTAAAAAGGTCGGAGATCTTGTCAACATAGAGACAGATATGATAGGAAAATACGTTGAACGTTTTGTCGGGGACAAACGCCATGATGAAAAGAAAAAAGGAGCCGGAAACTCAATAAACATGGAGTTTCTTGCGAAGAGCGGTTTTGTTTAATTTTCATATTTCATGAAATTATTAAATAAATTCTATGTGTTTTAGCATCTCCCCTGCCAAAACAAATACGGCGGGCGCTTGAGACAAAGAAATACCGGTTCACCCGGGTCAGGAGATCATAGATATAAATGCCACTAATAACCATTGAAGAAGCAATTAAAGACATAAAAGCCGGACGTATGGTCATTCTCGTTGATGATAAAGATCGTGAAAATGAGGGCGACCTTACCATGGCTGCTGAAGCTGTTACACCTGAAGCCATTAATTTTATGGCTAAATATGGAAGAGGGTTGATTTGTCTGTCCATGACCGGAGAAAAGATCGATTCCCTCAACCTTCCGTTGATGGTCGAGCACAATACCTCTTCGTTTCAAACCGGTTTTACGGTTTCCATCGAAGCCCGGTGCGGCGTAACAACCGGCATTTCCGCAGCGGATCGTGCCACAACAATCCTTACGGCTGTAGCGGACGATGCCCAACCCACCGATCTTGTCAGACCCGGTCATGTATTTCCTTTGCGGGGCAGGAATGGCGGCGTGATGGTGCGTGCCGGGCAGACAGAAGGGTCCATCGATCTGGCACGTCTAGCCGGTTTAAAGCCGGCCGGAGTAATATGTGAAGTCATGGATGAAGACGGCTCCATGGCCAGAATGCCGGCGCTTGAAGAATTCAGTGAAAAGCATGGTATCGGCATATGCACCATCGCCGACCTTATAGAATACCGTATGCGTACGGAGTCATTCGTGAGAAGATCGGCGGAAACCATTATCCCCACTTCAATTGCAGGAGAATTCAAAGCCGTTGTGTATGAAAATGATGTGGATGATTTATTGCATATCGCTTTGGTTAAGGGAAAAATTGATCCTGAAAAAGCGGTTCTTGTCAGAGTTCACTCTGAGTGTCTCACAGGGGATATTTTCGGTTCCCTTCGATGTGATTGCGGCGATCAGTTGCAGACGGCAATGGAAATGATCGACAAGGAGGGTGCCGGAGTGCTTCTTTATATTCGGCAAGAGGGACGCGGCATTGGGCTTGTTAATAAAATAAGAGCCTATGCGCTTCAGGACCAGGGCCTCGATACGGTTGAGGCGAATGAGAGGCTTGGATTCCAGCCAGACCTTAGAAATTACGGAATTGGTGCGCAAATTCTGGTGAATCTTGGCGTGAAAAAGATGAGGCTCCTTACCAATAATCCCAAGAAAATGGTCGGGCTTGATGGGTATGGCCTCAGTATTGTTGAGCAGATTGAAATCGAAACCGAACCCAATGAATACAATCGGCGGTATTTAAAGTGTAAACAACTTAAAATGGGACACCTGTTAAATATCGATACTGTACCTTAACCATTGCAGGACCCAAAGTTTGCAAGATTCAGGTAACGGAAACAGGAGGAAAGTTATATGCCAAAAATTATTGAAGCCAAGCTTCTTGCTGAAGGTAAAAAATTTGCGCTTGTTGTCAGCCGTTTTAATGACTTTATCACTGAAAGACTTCTTGAAGGGGCTTTGGATGGACTGTTAAGATCCGGGGCCAGGGACGAGGATATTGAAGTCGTCAGGGTTCCCGGTGCTTTTGAAATACCATTGATAGCAAAAAAGATGGCCTCAACGGCTCGATATCATGCCGTTATCTGTCTGGGAGCTGTCATCAGAGGTGCCACCCCGCACTTTGATTATGTCAGCGCCGAGGTTTCCAAAGGCATTGCCATGGTCAGTTTGGAATCTGAAATTCCGGTCATATTTGGCATTGTAACCACGGACACCATTGAACAGGCCATTGAACGGGCCGGAACAAAAGCCGGCAATAAAGGATGGAGTGCGGCAATATCGGCCATAGAAATGGCAAATTTGATTGAGGTTGTCGACCAGGCGTAACTATGGGGAATCGTCGCAAGTCCCGAGAACTTGCCATGCAGGCGCTCTTTTATATGGATATGAACCAGAACGACTCAAATGAGTTGCTGGAACGTTTCTGCCTTAATTTTGCCTCTTCAAAAAAGGCCCGCCCCTTTTTTCTAAAGCTTGTAAAAGGCGTAATTCAAGCAAAACCCGAGATTGATTCAATCATTGAGACCTTTTCCGATAATTGGAAAATAAACCGAATGGCCTGCGTGGACAGAAATATTTTGAGAATCGCGGTGTATGAACTGCTTTACTGCCAGGACATTCCATCAAAAGTATCTATCAACGAGGCAATTGACGTGGGGAAAAAATTTGGCACCGAAGAATCCGGTGCTTTTATCAATGGAATCCTCGACAGTATACGCATAGCCCTTAAAAAAAAGGAAATTAAAATAAAGGCTGATATAAAAATAAACGAAACCGGTTAATCAATGGATGAAAACATAGATCAACTTGAGCGAAGATGCCCCAGACTGGGTGGCCCTGTTTTATTTGCCTATTGCAAAACGAGTGGTGATAACCATTCCTTTTGCTGGAAAATTTTTGATTGCTGGTGGGAATGCTTTGATGTGGTGGGATATTTAAAAAAATCCCTGCCGGAGGATAAGTTTAAAAAACTTGCAAATTCAAAGCCGAAACAGAAAATCGTCAGTCTTGTCGAGCTTGTTGAACAGGCAAAAAAGAGGATTTCGTGAATGTCGCTTTTGATCCTATAAGGAGGATATTTTGATTATTAAAGAATTGGCTGTTGGTCCACTTATGGCAAACTGTTTTATATGTGGATGTTCGAGAACAAAAGAAGCTGTTGTCATTGATCCGGGAGGTGATGCAGACAGAATCCTGCTTGCTCTTGCCGATGATAAACTTAAGGTAAAATATATCATTAATACCCACGGACATTTTGATCATGTCAGCGCAAACGGGAAGATGAAAGATGCAACCAGCGCCGACATCCTCATCCATCCCCTTGATGCACCCATGCTTGGAAGTCTTTCATCAAATGCTGCGTTTTTTGGTATTTCAGTGGAAAACTCGCCGCCCTGTGATCAAACCTTGGAAGAAGGCGATACCGTTTCTTTTGGTGACATTAACTTAAGCGTGATTCATACCCCAGGGCATACGCCGGGTGGAATCTCTCTTTATACAGACGGGGTTGTCTTCGTTGGTGACACGCTTTTTGCCGGTTCCATTGGTCGCACCGATTTTCCCGGTGGAGATTTTGACACATTGATATCGAGCATTCAGACAAAACTCTTCAAAATGGATGACAATGTTAAGGTCCTTTCAGGGCATGGCCCGGAAACAAACATCGGCAGGGAAAAGCGTTATAATCCTTTTGTGGGCCAGTTTTAGAGATACCGGGTATCATTGCCCGAAATAAGAGTTGATCCTCTAAAGTTTGGATGCCAAACGGGTGGGTTAACCCAAAATGGCCTTCAGGTCCTCATCAGGTGTCGCAATCGGTTTGATGTCGAAATTTTTCACCAATGTATCCAGTACATTCGGGGTCAAAAAAGCAGGCAAAGAGGGGCCAAGCCGGATCCCCTTGATACCCAAATGCAGCAGAGCCAACAGGACGCACACCGCCTTTTGTTCATACCAGGATATGATTAAAGACAGCGGAAGTTCATTCACATCGACATTAAAGGCATTGGCAAGGGCCACTGCGATCTGGACGGCCGAGTAAGCATCGTTGCACTGACCTGCATCCAGCAGCCTCGGGATGCCGCCGATATCTCCAAGATCCTTGTCAAAGAACCGATATTTGCCGCAGGCCAGTGTTAGAACAACACAATCTTTTGGCACTTTTTCCACAAACTCCGTGTAGTAGTTGCGACCCGGTTTGGCGCCATCACATCCGGCCACCAGGAAGAAGTGGCGGATGTCGTTGTTCTTGACGGCTTCAATAACCTTGTCCGCCACCCCTAGTACGGCATTTCTGGCAAATCCCACGGTGACTTCGCCGGCGTCTTCATCTTCTTGAAAGCCGGGCAGCGCCAGGGCTCTATCGATGACAGGTTGAAAATTCAAGTCGGAAATGTGCGGAACACCAGGCCAACCGACCATACCGCTCGTAAAAATATTGTCCTTATATTCGTTCTTGGGCCTTTGAATACAGTTGGTCGTCATCAAAATAGCCCCGGGAAAATCCGAAAATTCTTTGATCTGCTTTTGCCAGGCCGTACCAAACTGGCCATAGAAGTGCTCATATTTCTTCAACTTCGGGTAACCATGGGTCGGAAGCATCTCTCCGTGTGTATAGATGTAAATGCCTTTGCCTTGAGTCTGTTTAAGAAGTTCTTCAAGATCCTTTAAATCATGGCCTGACACTAAAATGGCTTTTCCTTTTTTATGTCCCAGCGGGACCCGGGTGGGTAACGGATGACCGTAAATGCCTGTGTTTCCGGCATCAAGAAGCTCCATGGCCTTAAGCGCGGCTTCACCGCATTTAAGGGCCAGGCCTACCCAGTCGTCTAAGCTTAAATCATCCCTCTGAATGGCCGCCAGACCTTCATGGATGTAAGCATACACCTTATCATCTTCCTCCCCTAAAATCTGGGCGTGGTCCGCATAGGCGCTGACTCCCTTTATACCGAAAAGAACGGTGTGTTTCAAAGAGAGAATGTCCGGGTTGTCGCCCGGATAGGATTTTAAGCCGACATCTTCACCCTGCTTTACCAATCCCTCCAAAGTAGGTTGAGGATTAAACTCAGCAGGTCCATCATGCAGATCAACATTCCCACCGGCGGCCTTAACTTTTTCTTTCAACTGATCACGCTTTTCTGCGGCCTCATGAATCAAATTTTTGAAGCGGTCGGGATCGAAATCCACATTGGTCAGTGTCGAGAAGGCCGCTTTAACAGTAAAAATATTAACATCTCTATCCGTGACACCAACTTTTCTTCCCTCCACGGCAACTTGGGATAGCCCCATTAGCGTGTAGAGGAGGAGATCCTGTAAGGCTGCCACCTCGGGTTTTTTCCCGCAAACTCCCTGCACCGTGCATCCCGTGCCTTTTGCCGTCTGTTCACATTGATAACAAAACATTGGACCCTCCTCTCATTTAAGTCGTTAGCACACGTTAATCGTTAAATGATACCTGAAACTAGAACCTATCTCAAAAACAATCTAAGTGCCCATGGCTCCGTTGTTAAACGGTTCAAAATGCTCACATACTACGTGTATGCTCCGCTTTTTAATCGTTTAACGCCTTGCCCTGAACTCTAATCTTATTTTTGAGATAGGTTCTGTTAACTGAAAACATTTATCCTTTGTTTATTAGTAGGTGAAGCATCCTTTCCAAAACTTTTATCTCTTAATTAACAATTTATTGGAAAATGTAAACAAATGGCACAAATTCAAGATCTGGAAAAAGATTCAATGTATTAGAGAATAAACTATACGGCATGATAAAAAAGAAAGGCAAGGCTTTTTGTTTTTTTCGGGAGTTTGAAATATTGGGGTCAGTTTAAAAAGAATGTTTCACCATGCTTGATATCCACCAGTCGGTCGCTCAATCCTTCCTTTTCCAGTTCTTTTTTCAGGTCTCTGGGTGGAAAATGGACCGGTTCGTCGCCCAGACGAAATGTTCCCCAGTGAACGATCATCATCTTTTTGGCATGGAGTTCTTTAAACGCCCGAACCGCTTCCCGAGGATTGATATGGCTGGAAGCCATGAACCACCGCGGTTCATAGGCACCAAGATTGATGACAACCAAGTCGATGTCGAAATCCTGTCCGATTTCTGAAAATCCGTCGAAGTATCCTGAGTCCCCCATGATATAAATCGTGTTTCCGACGGATGTTTCGATCATATACCCTCCCCATAAAGACCGATTGGGGCCTCGAAAAGGATTTCGCATGGTCCAATGATTGCTGGGCAGAAATGTTATCGATTGGTCGCCGTTGCGATATGTGTCATACCAGTCAAGCTGGGTTCGATTTTTCATTTCCAAATCCTGAAATACCTGATGATGTCCCAATGGGGTGATCACATGGGTGGCTTTATCCAGGGTGGACAGAGAGGACTTGTCCATATGGTCGTAATGACCATGCGTGATCAAAACGTGGTCGGGTTTTGGGATCTGGTTCGGGTTGAATTTAAATGGTGAAAAATCTTCAATAAACCATGTCAGATCGGAAAACATCGGATCCACCATTAAATAACCGTCGGCATCCTTGATGAGAACTCCGGCGTGCTTGAGAAAAGTGACACTGACGCCTTGATGTGCCTGTATCGGGGACCAGTTTATGACAATGGGATGAACAGACTGGTTTTTAAGATAGGGACTAAACTGGCTTGGGGAGAGCTTCCATTTCAGAAGTTGCAGAAATCTTCTTTTCCGCAAAGGTCCGATGGGATTTATGAAAACGCCGCTGCCATGATGCTCTTTTTTTAGCGAAATATCTCTCAAACTACGTCCATTTAGTGGCTTATAGTGCAATTGATGATCTTCCATTTTTCCGATGGCTGCCAGCACAACAGCTGGGTGAAAAAAACGCATCAAAAACAGGGTTTGTACACTCATAAGTATTTTTTTTATAAAAGCTCTGCGTCTCATTTTTCATTGATAAGGTTAAATCGATATTTTTATAATAGGTTACGTTTTTGAAATTCATTAATTTCAAAGGAGCTTTAGGTATCATTAAATTTTTTGCTGGAAGCTGTTTGAGTGAATTAGGGATCGTTTTGAAAGAACCATAGGCGATTTAATGTTATCAATGAAATCTTCTTTTAAAGCAGAAACCTTTATTAATAACCCGGACAGGTTCTTTCATTACGAGCCCTTATTCACGAGTTCTTTCAGCAAAAAATTTAATGATACCTAAAGCGGTAATATTTTCAAGATAGTAAGCATGATTCTCAAAAAGTAAAATCCGGTCCTTTCATCTTTAAAAAAAGAGATTTACGGCAAATCGGTCTCTATCGTTTTTTGAAACATTACGTCTTATTGTTTTAACAATTCGAAAATTCGGTTAAAATGCGCCTAGCTGACAATCCTTTATTTTGACCCCCATGGTTTCGCAAGCACCGCTGACAGTCATTTTGCTGACCTGCAACCGGGATGCGATATCCCATGCCTGCTTACATGAAAGCCTTTCCTGAACAAGCGCATCGGAAACGGCATCTTTTACATCCACATTGATACTGCCCTGAGGTTTAACAATCTTTTTTTGAGGTTGGTACCCAAACAAGCCCAGCTGGCATTTGGTCAATTTAAAGTTCATCAGGTCAGCCGTTTTGCCCACCTTTTCCGGTGAAATCTGTAACGCCTTCGAGATTTCAAACGCCACGGCACAGGGAATTTTTTCGTTTTGTGTCTGTTTCAATATTTCATTTTTAATCGAGGTGTCAGGTTTCTCATCGGGTCCGTGCTTTGTTGAAAAAGATTTACCTTTACGAAGACTCATTACACGCTCCTTTCGCGATGTTATTGCCCCAAAAACGTGATAAATTTAACTTCTTTTCGGATCGATCAATTTTGAAACCGATCCAAAATCTGCATTTTGCTTGAATTTCAGGGTGCTGTCTGTTAATTATATGTCTTATTGAGTTTATAAAAAATCATTGTCAAATTTATCTAATAACAGGTCATCATGACTTTTTCAATAAAACGAATAAAAACCCGCCAGATTAAGGTTGGAGATGTAAGTGTGGGCGGGACAGCACCGGTTGCCGTCCAATCCATGACCAATACCTTTACCCAGGATGTTCAATCCACCGTCTTACAAATCCATCGCCTGGAAAAAGCCGGGTGTGAAATTGTCAGAGTGGCTGTGCCTGACCATGAAGCTGCTGAAGCGATATCTTCAATTAAGCAACAAATTTCGATACCGATTATTGCAGATATCCATTTCGACTATAGACTGGCTATTGGTTCGGCGAAGTCCGGCGCCGACGGCCTGCGAATTAACCCGGGGAATATCGGTGGTGAAAAAAAAGTCAAGGCGGTTGTTGATTGCGCAAAGGACGTTAACATCCCCATTAGAATCGGGGTTAATTCAGGTTCTCTTGAAAAAGATATCCTAAAGAAATATAATGGGGCAAGCGCGGAAGCCATGGTTGAAAGCGCTATGCGGCATATTGATTTATTAAAATCTTTCGACTTTAACAATATAAAGATATCGATAAAGGCTTCCGACGTCCATCGTACCGTAGAGGCATACAGGCTTCTTTCCTCAAAGACCGATTTGCCCCTTCATGTGGGAGTAACAGAGGCAGGAGGACTCTATTCCGGAGTCGTCAAGTCGTCTCTTGGCATCGGAATGCTCCTTGCAGAAGGTATCGGGGATACTATTCGTGTTTCTTTGACCCGGGACCCGGTGGAAGAGGTCAGGGTTGGATACGAAATCCTGAAAGCGCTGGACATCCGCCAATACGGGCCGGACATTATATCCTGTCCCACTTGTGGTCGCTGTAAAATCGACCTGTTTAAAATTCTCGAACAGGTTGAAAATGCTTTATTGTTAAAGCCGCTGCCCATCAAACTTGCCATTATGGGCTGTGTAGTGAACGGGCCGGGAGAGGCCAAAGAGGCCGATATCGGTGTTGCCGGGGGCGACGGCACAGGAATTCTTTTTAAAAAAGGAAAAGTCATAAAAAAATTTCCTGAAGACAAAATTGTCGAAGTTTTAATGGCTGAGATCGATAAACTTGATGAATCGAGGAATTATTAAATGGGAAAACAGAGCAAGACTGCAATAACACCAACGCGAGCTGAAGATTATCCTCAATGGTATCAGGAGGTGGTCAAAGCGTCGGATATGGCGGAACGATCACCGGTGAGAGGGTGTATGGTCATAAAACCATGGGGATATTCTCTCTGGGAAAACATCGTTAGGGTAATGGATGACATGTTTAAAGAAACAGGGGTTAAAAATGCATATTTTCCGCTTTTTATCCCGCTGTCTTTTCTCGAGAAAGAGGCCGAGCATGTAGAAGGATTTGCAAAAGAATGTGCCGTTGTGACCCACCACCGATTGGAAAAAGGATTCGACGGCAGACTTGAACCCGCAGGCGCACTCAATGAACCCCTGATTGTACGCCCCACTTCTGAAACGATCATTGGAGATTCGTTTTCAAAATGGGTTGGGAGTTATCGGGATCTCCCCATACTTATCAATCAATGGGCAAATGTCGTGAGATGGGAAATGCGAACACGCCTTTTCTTGCGAACCAGTGAATTTTTGTGGCAAGAAGGCCACACGGCCCATGCAACTAAAGAAGAAGCCATCGAGCGGACGCAATTAATGCTCGATGTTTATGCCAGGATGGCTGAAGAATACCTGGCCATGCCGGTTATTAAAGGAAGAAAATCAGCTTCCGAAAGATTTCCCGGAGCGGTTGATACCTTGTCCATGGAAGCAATGATGCAAGACAGAAAAGGTCTTCAGGCCGGCACATCACATTTTTTGGGACAAAATTTTGCAAAGGCTTCTGATATCAAGTTCCAGACCGCCCAGGAGACTGAAGAATATGCGTGGACCACTTCATGGGGCTCTTCCACCCGGCTTATCGGCGGACTCATCATGTCCCACGGTGATGATGACGGTATCGTTCTCCCGCCAAAAGTTGCGTCCTCACATGTCGTCTTGATACCCATCATCCGAAATTCTGAAGACAGAGCAAAAGTGATGGAATTTGTGGAAAGCTTGAAAAAAGAGCTGAATGACAAAACCTACCATCATCGTCGAATTCGGGTAGAAATTGACAGTCGCGAGATCGGTGGTGCCAGGGGATGGGAATGGATAAAAAAAGGGATACCGATTCGGGTGGAAATCGGACCTAGAGATATTGCCGAAAATTCCGTATACGTTGCACGTAGAGACAAAAACCACAAAGATAAGGTGTCCATAAAAAAAGATCATTTTGTCGGAGAAATAACACACATTCTGGATGAAATTCAGAACACATTATTTGAACGTGCCTTGTCTTTTAGAAAAAAATACACATTTTCAATAGATGATAAGAATGAATTCTATGATTTTTTCACCCCCGAAAATCAGGAAAAGCCTGAAATACACGGAGGGTTTGCACATTCCCACTGGTGCGGGGAAGATGTTTGCGAGACGAAAATTAAAGATGATCTTGCTGTTACGATTCGATGTATTCCCTTTGATAACCCATTAGAGAAAGGCAAGTGTATATGCTGCGGCAATTCCAGCACCGGTCGAGTCGTCTTTGCCAAGGCATATTGATTTTTTTTCATTGAAAATCTGGTAATCTATGTAAGGTTAGAGATAGATGGCTGAGGCCCTGGAATTTTGTGTCTAAAAATACGAATTCCAACTAAATCTCAAATTCCAATAATAAATGGCAAAAATCTTTAAACCAGGAATAGGAAATAGGAAAGAGAAAAGAGGAAAGAGGGACGAGGATAAGGGAAACCACGGATGAATACGAATAAACACAAATTATAATATTAACATTTACGTTCATTTACTTGCATTTGCGGTTATCTATTTCCTAATTCCTATTTTCTAAAATGAACATTCAACAAAGCAAATTCCATCTGGGGATAACCAAAGCCCAGTTCTCCCCCGCGTGTCGGGATCTAAGATGGGCCAGGATTTTTCACCATGATCCGTATTAACGACATCATCGACAAAATTACCGAGTATTATCCGGATGCGGATCTTGATATTATCGATCGTGCATATATTTACTCTGCCAGGGTCCACGATGGACAGGTTCGCCTTTCCGGCGAGCCCTATTTATCCCATCCCCTTGAAGTGGCCGGCATTCTTGCCGATATGAAGCTCGATGTTGTCAGTGTTGCCGCCGGTCTATTGCACGATGTTGTTGAAGATACACACGCCACCATAGAAGAAATCAATGAGATGTTCGGCAAAGATGTCAGCCATATTGTATCGGGTGTAACGAAACTGAGTGTCCTCCCTTTTAGCAGCGGCTCCCAGGCACGTCAGGCTGAAAGCATCAGAAAAATGATCCTGGCAATGGCGGATGATATCCGGGTCATATTGATCAAACTGGCAGATCGACTTCACAATATGAGGACGTTGAAGTTTCACTCGCCGAAAAAAAAGGCAAAAATTGCTAGGGAAACCCTCGATATATACGCCCCAATTGCCGGCCGTCTCGGTATTTACTGGATCAAAAAGGAACTTGAAGACGCATCGTTTATGTATATCCAACCTGATGAATATTCCAAGATAGAACAGCTCGTAAATAAAGATAAAGAAGAAGGCGAAAAATATATTGAAACGGTCAGGGACCTCATCAAAAAAAAGATGGATGAGTACAACCTTGAATGCGAAGTTTTCGGAAGGTATAAATATTTTTACAGTATATATAAGAAAATGTTGTCCCAGAACCTTGAATTTGAAGATGTCTACGATATCATTGCGTTTAGAATAATTCTGGACACAGTCCCCCATTGCTATGAAGCACTCGGGGTGATTCATTCTCTATGGAAACCGGTTGCTAAAAAGTTCAAGGATTATATCGGGGTTCCCAAGCCCAATATGTACCAGTCCCTCCACACAACCGTTATCGGTCCTTTTGGAGAACGTATTGAGATTCAGATTAGAACATGGGAAATGGATAAAGTTGCCAAATCAGGTATCGCTGCCCACTGGAGCTACAAGGAAGGTCTTCACCTTGATGAGAAGACAACCAAAGCGTTTTCCTGGATACAGAACCTGGTGGAAAACCAGGAAAATTTTGAAAATCCAGATGAATTTCTGGAAAATGTCCGCATTGATCTTTTTCCGGATGAAGTGTATGTTTTTACTCCCCGAGGAGAGATAAAGACAGTGCCCAGTGGCGCTACTCCTGTGGATTTTGCATACTTAATTCATACAGAAGTCGGGAATCAGTGTGTCGGGGCCAAAGTGAACGGTCGTATCGTTCCTTTGCAATATGAATTGAAAACCGGCGACACCGTTGAAATATCCACATCAAAAAAGAGTCATCCCAGTAAAGACTGGCTCAATTTTGTCAAAACTGTCAAAGCCCGTTCCAGGATCAGACAATGGATCAAAACCCAGGAAAAAGAACGAAGCATTACCCTCGGTCGGGAGATGTGCGAAAAGGCATTTCGAAAATACCGTCTAAATTTTAATACCCTTTTGAAATCGGAAGAGATGGAGAAGGTGGTGGAGCATTTTGGTTTTAAGCATGTGGATGATCTGATCGCAAGCGTTGGTTACGGAAAAATCACGCCTTTGCAGATTATTCGAAAAGTTGAGCCGAAACCCGAAGAAAAAGAAGATTCCGCATCCTTTCTTGATAAAATCATTAGCCGCGTTAGAAAGAAAAAGCCAAAGACGGGTGTGACTGTAAAAGGTGTCGACGATATTTTGATCAAGTTTGGAAAATGCTGTCAGCCGGTTCCAGGAGATTCTATTATAGGTTATATTACAAGAGGTTATGGGGTCACCGTACATCGAACAAATTGTGTTAATGCTATGAAAATGAGCCCTGACCGACAAATAGATGTAGAATGGAGTGTGGATATAGCTGATACATATCCTGTAAAGATTTTGGTTCGTTCTTATGACAGGGTTGGATTGCTGGCGGATATTACTGCAAATATCAGCAAAAATGGCGCCAATATTTTAAGTGCGAATACGGAAACGCGGCAGAGCAAAATAGTCGACAGTTTATTCACCATAGCCGTTGAAAACACCGATCATTTAAACAGGGTTCTCTCGGCTATTAGAAAGGTGAAACATATTCAGGATGTCAGAAGAATTGACTGATGATCCGTATTAGTTTTTGTTTTTTATAGCCTTTTTTAGAGACCTTTAAAAAATCCCCCTTTTTGCCCAATTTCTGCGTCCCCGACAATCGGGATTTATCAACAGGCTCAAATTTTAACCCGCCACCGAACTTTGGCGGGTTAATCCTCAAAATACTCAATGTATGGATGCCTGTCCCGATGCGTTTTTCATCGGGGTGATTAAAATTTTCGCTTTTCCCTCCAGGGCGTAGGTCCTATGGGCCGGAGGCTTGAAATTGAACAAAAATGAACATTTTTAAAAGGTCTCTTTGAGACCCTTTTCGATTTAGGGTGCTTTAACAATATGCCCCGATTTAATACAACTGGTACAAACCATCATCTTTTTAACCCTTCCTTTTTGTAATGTTCTTACCCTCTGAAGGTTTGGATTAAAGCGACGTTTTGTTAAATTATGAGCATGGCTTACATTGTGGCCAACGAGGGGCTTTTTCCCGCATACTTCACACATTCTGGACATGATTATTTCTCCTTTTCAAAAACAAGAACTAGCTTTACTATAGTATTACAGTATATATGTAAAGTATTTTTATTTAATTTTTCTGGTCTTTTGTCAGCAATTTTTCACAAAGGCTGACATATTGGAGCGCCTGTTGGTGAAATCCGACATCAGGAAAGTTGGATAGTACCGATTTGAAGCGGTTTAGGGCTGCTTTATAATGCTTACTCTTATAATAAAAGAATCCAACATAAAATTCGTGTCCGGCAAGGCTTTTTATACATTTTTTAATGTGATCTCCAGCTCTGTGAGCATATATATCTTCAGGAAACTGTTTTTTAAGACGATTGAAAGTATCGAGTGCGTTTTTTGCATGGGTTTGATCCCTATCGATGGTATCGATCTGCTCATAGTAACAGAGCCCGATTTGGAAAATGACATAGGGGATGGCTTCGTTGCGGGGATGAAGGTTTTCAAATGCTTCATATGCTGCCACAGCTTCTTCATAATTTTTTATATGGTAATACGCATCCGCAATTTTCAGTTCAGCAAGAATAACATACTTGCTGAAAGGGTACCAGTCTCTGAGTTTTTCAAAGGATTCTATTGAATCCTGATAATCTTCGTTGTTGAATTGATCTATTCCATCGCTGACCAGTTCCAGGGCGGTTTTTTCTTCTTTTGACTTAAACCATGCACAACCGGAAAACACAAACAATAGAATAAGGATTAGAGCAATGATTCGTTTCATTTTTTCAAGTTTTCGATATATTGTCCAGCTGAGAATGCTGCGATGGCACCGTCACCCACCGCGGTTGCGATCTGGCGCAACGGCGTATTTCTAGAATCTCCGGCTGCAAAAACCCCTGGGACCGAGGCCTCCATATTTATATCCGCAACAACAAACCCCTTTTCATCGAGTTCGATACCATCTGTAAGAAATTTGGTGTTTGGAATCTCACCCACCCATATAAAGCACCCATCCACGGAAAGCTTCTTTTTTTCGCCGGATTTGACATTTTCCACATCAATGCTTTCAACATTGGTTAACCCGTTGATGCCGGTCAACACAGAGTCCCACAGAATTTCTATTTTTTCATTATTGAATGCACGTTTCTGAAGAATCGCTTCTGCACGTAGCCGATCTCTTCGATGGATAAGATAAACCTTTTTTACAAATTTGGTCAGATATAAACTTTCCTTTACGGCGGTATCACCCCCGCCTACAGCAGCAACGACGCGATCCTTATAAAACGGAGCATCACAGGTGGCACAAGAGGAGACACCTTTTCCGTAAAACATGTCTTCACCGGGAATTCCCAGTTTCTTTGGAGAAGCGCCGGTAGAAATAATGATCGTATGGGTTGTAAGAACGCCATCTTTTAAAATGATTTTTTTAATAGGCTTAGACAGATCAACGGAAACGGCTTCTTTGCTTTCGATCATCAGGCCGAATCTTTTCGCCTGGTCCGTGAACCGCTGTACAAGATCCTGACCACTGATTCCTTCGGGAAATCCGGGATAATTTTCGACCCAGTCTGAAATAATGATCTGTCCGCCGGTCATGAATTTTTCCAATAAAACGACCTTTAATCCGGAGCGTGCTGCATAAAGACCGGCGGTTAGTCCTGCCGGACCACCGCCGATAATGACAAGCTCGTAATCGACATTTTTCATTTGCAAGGTTTCCTGCTAAACTTGAGATATCATTTCCTCGAGCCTTGATTTGGCAACGATACCGATAACCTTGTCCTGAATTTCTCCATTTTTAAAGAAAATAAGGGTAGGAATGGATTTTATGCCGTATTTGGTAGGGGTTGTCGGGTTTTCATCAACATTACACTTTGTAAACTTAACCTTGTCGCCGAAATCTTTAGCAAGTTCTTCGACGATGGGTGCAATTGCCCTGCATGGGCCACACCAGGGTGCCCAAAAATCGACCAATACAGGTTTATTTGATTTTAATACTTCGGATTCAAAATTGCTATCGCCTATTTCAAGAATATCCTTTGCCATAAGATTGTTTCCTTTCCGTATTATTTTTAAAAGTTCAACAGTTGGCTGAAATATAGTGACATGAATGGTGCTTGTCAACCTTTTCGGATGAACGTTACAAATCTTTGAAATGATGTTCCCCACCCGTCCTTTTTTACTGGTGGCACCGATGACGGCAATGGAACGTGGATTCAAAAGTGTTTGAAGATTGGGTGGATCCGTTATGAATCAAGAAAGAGGATAAAAAGCACAATCACGGACTGTATTAGAAATTAACAACTATCGCGCTAATTTCAATGTTTTCAAAAACTCTAAATATTACATTCCGGCTAAAATACAACGTACCGGTCACACGATTCAATCATTTCTGCATTTCTTGCCTGGGTGGCAAAGTCCTTGAACCCGACGCCCGGCACATCACCCGAAAGACCGTTTGCCCGAAAACTAACGTCACATACTGAAAGTTTGGCTTTGCCCACCAGTTGCTCAAATTCCGGTTTTTGTGTCAGAAGAACCCCCTGGCCGGTAAAAAATATCTGAACACTTTTACCTTTATCATGGGCGGCCGTGGTTAAGGCGATGACATAATCAAGGTGTTTATCCGAGCTTACGAGAATCCCTAATTTATTAGCCATGGCTTTTATTCCTTTTTATTAAGTTGAATTTAATATTTCAACTCCAAATCACTATAATACCTGTTACAAGATTCGAATTCCGGATGGAAACGATTTACCACCAGCATACGACCTTGTCATATGAAAAGATATCATCCACCAATGCGGACCAGTCTATATCTCCCTCATAAAGAACGACTTTTTTAGCCCCTTCGTCCTTTGAGAAGCTTTCGATAAACGTTTTTGTTGTTTCGTCCGGTTCTGACCGAATAATATTTAATAGTTTCATGATGGTATATCCTCAAAAAGGAATAATTAGGTCTGCTTCTTTGAGCTTGACCAGCATTTCCTCGATGGTGATCGGCTTGAAGCCGTATTTTTCAACATTGGCCGGATGGTTGGAATATCG
>JAOUGB010000345.1 GCA_029857875.1 Desulfobacteraceae bacterium
ATTCATTTGTATATTGTTTGGTCACGTTCCCATCTGAATCCACCCGCCGTGTCGATTTCACTGTCTGTATAAATTGAAGAACGGCCTCATCGCTCATACCCGATTCTTTAAGTTTGGCGATCAACTCAGCTTCCTTCATTGACGTGGATTTCTGCTCCGGCCGGTATAAATCCGACTTAATCGCGGACATGATGTCATCATTGTTCAAGCCGGATTGCTTCATCTTAATCACATCCTCTGAACTCATCGAACTGGTTTGGTTAGAAATGAAGTATTGAATAACCTCCTGGCTGATCCCCAATTCTCTCATTTTGGGGATATCTTCATGCCTTACCAAGGAGTTAAACCCATACAGGGGAAAAACTATAAATAATGAAATCAAAATTATCACTGTCTTTTTCATGGAATCACCTCACTAAAATAAATGCCGAATTGAACGATATCCTACAGCCCGCTTTTAATTTTCGGTGAAAAAATTGGCGTTTAAAATGCGCATAGGTCCACTTTTAAGAGTTAGGAAAGAGAATAGAGAAAATAGGGTTTTAACTGTTTCCTGTTTCCTGTTTTCTGATTCCTCATTCCTTTTTCGGTCTCGATTTCGCCCTTTATATCTATATCGTCATATTACATCAATAACTCAAGTGTGGCCACCGGGTTTATAAAACTGAAAGGCATCAATGCAGCACACTTGCCGCAAACATGGGTCGTTTTCGGTATTGTCAAGCATGGGCCTTATATATTTCATCATAATAGAGGCATAAAACGCATCCATGTCTATATGGATTATCTTGCGGATAATTCCCATTCTGACTTAAAAACGATAAAAGGGTCATCAAACGTGAATGACCCTTTTGTAATTTCGAGAAAAGAACGGAAGTGTTCCTCTCCGCAATAATTGTTTTAATGGTGCGCCCGACAGGATTCGAACCTGTGGCCTACGGATTCGTAGTCCGGCGCTCTATCCGGGCTGAGCTACGGGCGCTGATGAATTTCATTGAAATGTCTTTACCTATTAAGGTATATAGGTGGATATGTCAATATAAGAATCATTTTCAAAAGAATTGGCGATTCTAAATAATCATTACAAATCAATGAACAAAAAACACATTGAATTTATGAGACTGGCCATAAAGGAGGCTAAAAAAGCTGGACAAAAGGCTGAAGTTCCGGTAGGTGCAGTACTTGTTGCTGAATCAGGGGATATCCTCTCCTTATCACACAATCAGGCCATAACCCTTTCCGACCCAACAGCACATGCCGAAATCATGGCTCTGCGCAAGGCCGCAAAAAAGATTCTGAATTACAGGTTGTTAAGCACAACCCTGTATGTTACCATCGAGCCGTGTATTATGTGTATGGGCGCAATTGTACATGCCAGGGTGGCCAGAGTTGTTTTCGGTGCACAAGATTTCAAATGGGGAGCTGCGGGATCTTTATATAACTTCGCCGAAGACGTTCGATTAAATCACCGGCCGGAAATCATAGATGGTGTATGTCAGGATGAGTGCCGGGCCCTTATGCAGGAATTCTTTCGTTCAAAAAGGATTTAACCTGCTAAATAGTACACAAATTTTCACAGTTATTCACAGATAATATTCTTTATCCATAGAAAACAACTTTGAAGATCTGCGTTTGATCTGTGTCCCTAATAAAGCATTCTAAATAAAAAGGAGTTGGTCGTGTCGAATATCGTAATTGTTGGAACCCAATGGGGTGATGAAGGCAAAGGGAAAATTGTCGATCTTCTGGCAGAATTTGCTGATATTGTGGTACGATTTCAGGGTGGAAACAATGCCGGTCATACAATGGTTGTTGACGGCGAACAGTTTATCAGCCATCTGGTGCCTTCCGGTATTTTGCAGGGAAAAATGTGTCTTTTGGGAAATGGAATGGTCGTCGATCCTGAAGTTCTGTTAAAAGAACTCGACAATTTAAATAACAGGGGAATCGATGTAGGGCCGGACAGGCTTAAAATCAGTGAAAAAGCCCATATCATTATGCCGTATCACAAGCACATCGACATGGCCCGGGAAAACATGAAGGGCGACCAAAAAATAGGCACCACAGGACGCGGGATCGGACCCTGCTATGAAGATAAAGCGACTCGCAGAGGGGTTCGTTTTGTTGATCTTTTGGATCCCAAAGAGTTTGATGAAAAAATAAAAACGATTTTAGAAGAGAAGAATTTCTACCTTGAACATTACTTTTCCGCTGAAAAATTAGACCCGGCCGGTATTATAGATCAATACAAAGGTTATGCCGATAGACTATCGCCCCATATTATTAATATCTCTATTGTCATGAACAAGGCCATAAAAGAAAACAAACAGATCCTCTTTGAAGGCGCCCAGGGCACCCATCTTGATATTGATCACGGCACCTACCCTTTTGTCACTTCGTCAAATACGGTTTCAGGAAATGCCTGTTGCGGCGCCGGCATCGGTCCAAAAGAAATCACTGGTGTTGTCGGGATTGTAAAGGCTTACACCACCCGTGTGGGCAGTGGTCCCTTCCCTACAGAACTTTTTGACGAGATCGGTGACAAAATTCAAAAAAAAGGGGCGGAATTCGGCGCCACAACCGGTCGAAAGCGACGATGTGGATGGCTTGACACGGTTTTATTACGAAATGCAGCACGCCTGAACGGACTGACGGGTCTTGTGATCACCAAGCTGGATGTGCTGGACGGCCTGGAAGACCTTAAAATCTGTACCGGCTACGAATATAACGGCAAAATTATCCGGGATTTTCCGGCAAGTCTCAAAATTCTGGGTTCGTGCAAACCCATTTACGAAGTTTTGCCGGGATGGCCGGAAGATATATCTAAGATCCGAAACATGGAGGATCTTCCGGAAAATGCAAGACATTATCTCAATCGAATTGAAGAACTGACAGAAACACCCATCGATATTATATCCGTGGGGCCTGGCAGGGAGGAAACGATACTCATCAATAATCCTTTCAACCTCAAATGATCGCAAACAAAATGATGAGAAAAAGTAAAAGTTCAAAAGTAAAGGCTTTTATCCTGCCATGAATCGGTTGCGATAAAGCGAATATAGAGAGTTATCATCAAATGTTTAATTCATTATTTTGTTTGCCCTTTGGGAAAGCCGATGATACCCCATCTGCTGTGTTGGAAAGGGTTCGCGGTAGTTTATACTACAGCTTCACCCTTTCCGTCTCGCATCTGGGGCATTCTCGACTTTCGCTCAATTGAGGTTCAACTGAGACCTTTGAAATACGGTCTCTTTATCCAATCCCGGATTCCCCCGATGATCGGGATTTATCAACAGACTCAAATTTTAACCCGCCACCGAACTTGGCTGGTTTAGACACTATATGTATGCTTAGTGTCCTTCCATAACTGTATATTTTTGTTCAAGATTAAGGCATGTGAAAAAAATAACCGCAGGCATATATGTAATATTCCGAGGATTATTTTTTGAACATAACGCAGAGATTGGACAAAAAGACCATTTATGGAAGGACACTATTTATGATTGACATTTCTCAATTAAGCCCTTAAAAGAAACAATAAGTCGGGACGTGGCTCAGCCTGGTAGAGCACAGCGTTCGGGACGCTGGGGTCGCTGGTTCAAATCCAGTCGTCCCGACCATTTTCACTTTATTATTAAAAAGTTATCTCTCTCTCTTTTCCTTATCACATCAAAAATTTGACCATACATTAAAGTATGGTCAAATTGTATAGTCAAAAAAATCTTCCAAAACACATAATAAGCTCATATTGTTATTAGAGAGCCCAGCGTTCAAACGCTGGGCTCTCTGGTAAAATATATGATATCTGGTACTCTGGAATCAGACCAGAGTTGTGTTTATGGCACCCATTAAAAGGCCCCTGTCAAGAGAAAACACCCCTCCATCGCAAAAAAGGATCTTTTTTTTGCAGGGACATCATCCAGTACGAGATCAGT
>JAOUGB010000346.1 GCA_029857875.1 Desulfobacteraceae bacterium
AGTTTGATGTTCCGGTGATGTATGTTTGAATTAGGATTTTAACAGTTTGATATCACAAGTTTTGCAACCGACCGCAAGATTCAAGATAAATAGCGGATATCGGTAACGCATATTCTTGTATGAATGTTTCATTGTTTACGGGCGTAAGATATTTGTCTTCGTGTTTTTCACGGTCATCGTCATGATCAGCAAAAGCGTCGTGGAAAATTGAAATTAACAAAAAGCAGCTTTTCAGCATGATGAATTTATTCCGGTGCATGACAATACACGCCTATTTTGAACGATGTTTGCGAAAACGTTCTATTATCCTATGGGATAAAAACGCAATTTTTTCAACAATGAACATAAAAATACGCAATCCAAAGAAAATACCTGCTATAATCAGACTCGTTAAACGGCCCCAAACTTTCCACTCAACAATACGATGCCACGCCATTTTTAACCACTCGAAGACTGATACTTTGAGCTCTGATCTCCTTTCTTTTCGGAATTCTTGACTCTGAAGAAATGGCATATTGTTAGTTATACAAGTCTTCACATACTCCGGGTTCCAAATAGCCTTATAAGATTTCCGGGGTTTTGATTCCTTGCAAATCCTGAGAGATCCATAGTGCCCCCATGCAAAAGTTTTATCCCATTGCGGCAGCAGTTTGAGCTCGTTAAAAAATATTTTTCTGCTTTGGCCTTCATCTAATTCATTTTCCTTAGAACCTATAAAAAGGATTCCTGATTCGGTAAAACATTTTCCCCCTATCGTTCTGTTCAATTCTCCTATGGTTTGCCATGAAATGATGCTGTTTTCGCCGACAGTAATTTTGTATCGATTGAGTCGGAATGTGCTTGGTACAGTGATGTTGACAGCTTCCATTCCAATTTTGTCGATAGATAGCTGCTCTGTTAAATAACTTGTAAGGCTTTGCTCAGTGCCAACTTTCCGAAGACTGGAAGCAAAACAATAATAGCGGGTCTTGTTCCATGCTGGCAATTTCATTAAATTTTCATGGAACTCCAATTTCAAGTGGCCAGCCTCTTCACGATCCAAAGGTCCAATTACAAGAATATTGCCAATAATAAAGCATCTCCCGCTTCGTTGGGCTCCCAGAGCAATATGAGTCACCCAAGTTAGCAAAACTCCACTATGCTCTATAATAATTAATTCGCCCAGTCTGTATTTAATTTCATTTGTCAACATACATAACGACTAAAATGACTTGATTTTCTGAAGCACCGCATAAGAAAATCAAGGTGAATTGATTTGTTATAATGCCAGACAATCCTTAAGTGGCCCCATTACTTTAGAAGTCTTTTAGTAACGATGGTTCCATCTCCGCAAGCCATGGAGGAATATCCCCCTTCTGTTCGATTTTCTTGTTTATACGTTCTATAACTTCCCATAGTTCACGGAACTCTGGGGTGAGGCTCCATTCTTCGGGCATGGTGGCATAAGCTTCACCATTACGGACAAAGCGGTAGCAGTGGATGGTGCAGCCCCGATATTCCTGATCCGGTTTCTTCCAGCGCACGAAGTTTCCCGGGAAAATTCCTGCCACTTGCCAGCCGTCCTTGATGCACCACTTCTGGGTAATGTCATGCCAAGTCTCTAAAAAGGTGGTAAAGTACTCCGCTCCAGAAGACAGGGCAGTCTTCCAGGTGATCGCTCTTAAGTTCTGCATGATTTTCTTGTTTCGATAATTAGGACGCGTTGCTGCAAAGGTGAACTCAACCTGGAGGTTCTTTTCTATTTTCGTGAGCATGGTTGCTGCAACCACCCTGTCGGTTTCAAGTTCCACCACCGTGGGCATGCAGTAAACCTTCTTCCGGCTATCTTCCTCCCAGTTCTCGTCGAGGGCAATGTGTTCCTCGTATCTTTCCGGCATGAGCACGAACTCATGTGGAGAACCATAGATTTCCGGGTAGGCTTTCCGGAAAACCGACGCTGCAGAATTAATGAACCTTCCGGAGAGAACCTTCGCCTGGAACCTTCCCTCTTCAAATGGTTCCGACTCAAACCGCTTCCAGACAATCTTCTTTTCTGCGATAGGTCTCGTCATGCAAGTGGTGGCCATTTCTCTATATGGATTGCCGAGTTTGATCATAATCCCCTCCCTGAAGCAGACATCTTGAGATTACGCCATGAAAATCTGCCTTGTCAAAACCTGTGATTACTTGACAATACCTCAGTATCAATTTTTTAATCCAGGTAAATGGTACGTTTGTCCCTGCCCCCCTCTTTTAATCAAGGATCAAGGTTTGAACCCATTCCGCGCATTCATAAGTTAAGGGGCGTCCCGCAAATCTATATTGAACGCGCCCATTCAACCAAATCCTTGAGTCGATCCAAAGGCTGTACCCCGCTCAACATCATCTGGCCACCGGCAACAAACGCCGGAACAGCTCTGATACCATAGCGTTGTGCATCTTGCTCCTCCGCCAAAACACTTTCCTCAAAATCTCCCTGTTCCAGGGCAACCCCAAGCGCTTGGCCGTCGAGCCCCAAGTCCGATGCCAGCCTGACAAGGACATCTTTTTTTCCGATATCCTCTCCTCTTTCAAAGAAGGCACGAAAGATCGCCAGATTATACTCATTGAAATAACCTTGCATCCTTGCCCAGTGCGCTGCCTCGTGGGCCCTTCGAGAGCGAGGCTGTACCGGAGGGAGTTTCATGTTAAACCCCAATCTTTCGGATAAAGGATAAACCGAATCGCTCCAGACTCTCTGAAGGTATTCTCCTTTTGGATCCAGTGTAGGAACAGGATCGGGACGCAGCTCGAACGCACACCAGATCACTTCCACAGCAGAATCTTCCTGGGTAAGCTTGTTTAAGGCCGGCTCCGCCAACCAGCAGAAAGGTCAAAGGTAATCAGAAAAGACCTTTATTCTGACCATATCCATAATAATTTTCCTAGGTTTTCAACTTTTCGAAAACATCTTAAAACATCCTACAAATAGAAAATTATAATTTGATGGATGTTCCTCAAATCCCAAAATCTGAATACACTTATCTATTGAATGCTCTTGTATGTTATGTCAATGACTGTCACCTCCGGTGGCGACAAAAATCGAACCGGCGGCCCCCAGGTCCCTGAACCCCTGCTGACATAGAGCAGCGCATTACCATTGACCTTTGATAGGCCGGTGTGCATCCGGTAGTAAAACTTTGTAACCAGATTAAAGGGAAAGATCTGTCCCTTGTGGGTGTGACCTGAAAGCTGGAGGTCAAACCTACCAAGCGACTCACTGCTGATTACCGGCTGGTGCTTCAAAAAGAGGGTGAATTTTTCCCTGGGCATTTTTTCCAGTAGCGCCTTTTCAGAGGCTGCACGGTCTGGGACATAGTGTTTCCTGGCAGGGTCGTCTACACCCGCGACATTGAGAAGATTGGATACGGTTAGTCCTTCTCCCCTGAGGATGGTAAAGCCCGCTTTTTCGGTAAATGCCAGGGCACGATTAAGGCCTGCATAAAATTCGTGATTACCGGTAATCGCAAATTTTCCATACTGTGTGGGTATGTTCTGAAACATATCCGTCAGCATCTCCAAATCATCCATCTGGCCATCCACGAGATCACCCGTTGATACCAGAATGTCCGGGCGGGCATCCTTGACCTTCCGAAGGATCCGCTTAAGCCGGGATTTCCCGACGATAAGGCCGAGGTGGACGTCGGATATCTGCACAACTCGAAATCGCCCGATTCTTTCGGGTAGTTTGCTTGTTTTCACGGTCACGTGTTCTGTCCGGATATGAAGCGCCTCGAAATAGGCATAGATCACTACGGCAAAAGAGAATAAAATGGCGAGTGTACAGAAATTTCTGAGGGAAAGAGTAAAATCCTCGAGAGGGCTCCGGGTCAACATTCTTGCCAGGAAATGGAGCAGCCTATAGATGTCAAAGAAAAAGGAAACTGAGATAAAGATAAAAAGCAGCCCCA
>JAOUGB010000347.1 GCA_029857875.1 Desulfobacteraceae bacterium
GAGTTTTATCCGCCTCCGGCGTGATCACGCGGTTTAAAAAAAGATTATCCATGGAGCGACGATTTAGAAAAACTCCCCGACCCCTCAATTAACTGAAGCACCGGCCAATGTCAACCATTGAAAAATAAGATATTATCTGCCAAAATCTTCTTAAAAAGCAACGTTTCAATAGGTCCCGGGCGGCAAATACCCGTAGCGCCGATTTACTGAGTAGTTGCCTTAAACATAACTTAGGTCTTGATTTCAATTCAAAAAGTGCTATAGCTTTCGAATCGTATGGTATTGTTGGATTTTTTATATTATAGAGGTTTCTTATGGATGAACTGATCTGCTCTGAATTCAAACTCGGACGTCGCTTGTTAGGGCGCCTTCCTCACGGTAAAGACCTGATCACATCCATTGAGGACTTTTGCACAGCATCCGATATCCAGACAGCAACATTTTCCGTTATTGGTGCTGTTTCGTCCGCCACCATAGGCGTTTATGACCAAAAACAACACGTCTACGTCACTTTTACTGAAAATGCAGCCATGGAAATCGTAAATTGCATCGGTAATGTTTCATTAAAGGATAAGACTCCGGTAATCCAATCCCACATTGTCCTGGCCGATGAACACGGAAAAATCATCGGTGGTCACCTTTTTTCAGAAACCATACTCTTTGCCGGAGAAATTGATCTTCAGGAAATGACCGGGAAACCTTTAGAAAGGGTTTACGACGACAAAACGGGGCTTACGCTGTGGAATTTAGAGAGCTAAGGAGGAGAGTAACATGAAACTGACCATTACAAAAGCAGATCAATTAAAGACCAAGCCTGACGATTCCAAACTCAGTTTTGGTACTATTTTTACAGATTACATGTTCAACATGGATTACAATCCTCAAGATGGATGGCATAATCCACGTATCGAGCCCTATGCATCCATAGATATGGACCCGGCAACCATGGTGCTTCATTATGGTCAGGGTGTTTTTGAGGGACTCAAAGCATACAGGACAGAAACGGGCGCTGTCCAACTTTTCCGTCCCAGAGACAATTTTAAACGGCTGAACAACTCTTCGCGCCGTTTATGCATACCTGAAATCGATGAAAATCTTGCATTAGACTTCCTCAAAAAACTTCTGACCATTGAAAAAGACTGGGTGCCCAGCGCTCCGGGAACCTCTCTTTACATACGGCCAACGATCATCGCCACAGATCCTTTTTTGGGTGTGCGTGCCTCGCATACCTATCGATTCTTCATCATTCTTTCTCCTGTAGGTGCCTATTATGCCGAAGGGTTTAACCCCGTCAAAATTTGGGTCACCCGCCACTATGTGCGGGCCGTTCGGGGCGGTGTCGGTGAAGCCAAAACCCCCGGGAACTACGCCGCAAGTCTTTATGCCGCTGAACAGGCACACAAGCATGGTTATACCCAGGTTTTGTGGCTTGACGGCATCGAGCAGGAATATATTGAAGAAGTCGGCGCAATGAACATCTTTTTCGTCATCAATGGTGAGTTGATCACCCCCATGTTAAACGGAAGCATCCTCCCGGGTATTACCAGAGATTCTGTAATGGGCCTTGCCAAAATGTGGGGCATAAAGGTTTCTGAACGAAAAATCGGCATCAGCGAGGTGATAGATGTCCATGCCTCTGGAAAACTTGACGAAATTTTTGGTTCAGGTACTGCAGCCGTTATTTCTCCGGTGGGTGAAATTAAGTACGGAGATACCGTGATAACCGTCAGTGACGGCAAAGTCGGCGCTATGGCAAACAGATTCTACAAAGAATTGACAGATATTCAGTACGGTAAAACCAAAGATCCTGCTGGTTGGATTGAACCAATTTAACATAAAAGCTTATGCAGAAAAATTCAGATGCACACAAATACCTCCCATCTTTTATATTAAAGATGGAACATGAGAACCTTCATCCTGTTGTTATCGATACGTTTGCCCATTATTATAAACAAGTGGTTTCAGGCGTCACCGGCCTTATCTCTGACAAAGATATACAGCCGGTGACCTCAGACCATATCGAAGACGCCGATCACATTCAGAAATATGCTGAAGCCGGCAGGCATGCCTCTCCCAATGTTGTAATGATAAAACTCAACGGCGGTCTGGGCACCAGTATGGGGCTTACACGGGCAAAGTCTCTTCTTAAAGTAAAAAATGAAAAATCTTTTCTTGAGATCATATTAAAGCAGGCAGAAAAGCGTCATGTAAAACTTGCCCTGATGAACAGTTTCAGCACCCATGAGGACACGCTTGACGCCCTTTCAAAGATTAAACCGTCAGATTCACCGCTCTTATTCCTTCAGAATAAATTTCCAAAGATTCTTCAGGAAAATTTAGCGCCTGCCGACTGGCCCAAAAACCCTGATCTGGAATGGAACCCTCCCGGACATGGTGATATATACTCGGCTCTTTATACGTCCGGGACATTAAAAGCTCTACTTGACCAGGGAATCGTTTATGCTTTCATATCCAATTCAGACAATTTGGGAGCGACGCTGGATGAATTGCTTCTGGGGTATTTTGTTGAAAACGGATTTCCCTTTATGATGGAAGTGGCGCCAAGAACCCCTTCAGATGTAAAAGGAGGGCACATCGCAAGACATAAAGAAGGGCATCATATTCTGCGTGAATCGGCCCAGTGTCCGGAAAATGAACTGAGCGCATTTAGAGACATAAAGCGTTATGGGTTTTTCAACACCAACAACATCTGGATAAATCTCAAAGTACTTCACAAGTTGATTCAAAAGAGCGGGGTTGTAAAACTCCCGATGATCCGCAATCCCAAAACCCTTGACCCCAGAAATGAAAACAGCCCAAAGGTATTTCAGATCGAAACCGCTATGGGCGCAGCCATATCTCTTTTTGAAGGTGCGGCTCTCATTAAAGTTCCTGCATCACGTTTTTTACCGGTTAAAAAATGCAATGATCTTTTATCGATCCGTTCCAACCGTTTTATCTTTTCAAAGGAAATCCATCTGACGCTGAATCCGAAGATCAGATCAAAAACCATCCAGATCGATCTAGACCCGAAATACTATGGTAAAATAGATCTTTTTGACGAAAGATTTTCCAGGGGCGTACCGTCACTGACGGATTGCGAATCACTGACCATCAAAGGAGATGTCCGGTTTGAAAGTAATGTTGCCATCAGGGGTAAGATTGTTATCACAAACAAAGGAAAAACACAGGCTGTAATCAAGGAAGGGGCCGTCGTAGAGAAAGATCTAATATTTGATTGAGCGGCTAACCCGGATATTCCATGAAAATTTTTGAGCGATTGAATTGGAAAATATTCGGGCTAACTCTTGTTGAAAATGGAATAATATTCCATCACCTGTTTCACAAAATTTTCTGTTTCTTGGAAAGGGGGAATCCGCTTATACTTCTCAACAACTCCGGGACCCGCATTATAGGCAGCAAGTGCCAGTGGCAGCTTCCCGTTAAAACGATTGATCAATTGTTTAAGGTACCGCGTACCTCCCATTACATTTTCCTTTGGATCAAAGGGATTTTTTATTTTAAGGGTTTTGATATTCTCCGGCATAAGTTGCATCAGTCCCCTTGCTCCGGCACTTGAAATCGCCCTCGGATTAAAATCCGACTCTGTTTTGATCAACGCTTTCAGCAATGAAAAAGGAACGCCGTGCATATTAGATGCTTCTGAAATTACATGATCATACAGATCTTCATTGTATGATTCCAAAGGTTTTTGGGGGGTTTCTTTGATATAGACCTTATAGTTGGATGATTGGGACGATGTGGGCACATTTGTAAAATGAAGCACCCCTTCTCTGTCGGCATAAACATAGATGTCGGCATACAAAGGCGTTGCCACTGCAATCATTATATATAAAAATGTGTAAATTCCGATAAAAAAACAATTGATATCGATTCGTTTCATCACTGTAAGTATGATTTTA
>JAOUGB010000348.1 GCA_029857875.1 Desulfobacteraceae bacterium
AAACTTTACCAGGTATTGGAGAATGTCTTATACCAACAGGACAAAAAAAGTGGGCTTCGAGATGCAGGAAATCACAGAACTCAGGAACACCTTAAAGCCTTATCTTCGGTTCTGATCGAGGAAGAAAATTCTTCACACATTCTTTTGGCGGAAGATAACCTCATCAATCAGAAGCTGGCAAAGATGATGCTGACGAAAGCCGGTTATCAGGTAGAAACAGCAGATACAGGAAAAAAGGCGGTTGACAAATTTATTACTTCATCCGGAAAATTTGATCTGATTTTTATGGATATGCAAATGCCTGAAATGGACGGAATAGAAGCCACTCATCGCATACGTGAATGGGAAGAAAGAAATAACGCACAAGGCCAAAACCCTAATGCTGAATCCTTCGAACAAAATCCCGCTCACTTTCAAATAAATTTTTCAATCGAAAATCGCCAATCATCAATCAAGAGGGTTCCTATCGTTGCATTGACAGCCAATGCCATAAAAGGGGACAAGGAAAAGTGCCTTGAAAGCGGTATGGATGATTATATTACAAAACCGATTAATAAAAAGATCTTTTTTGAGGTCATCGAAAAATGGATTTCCGGCAACAAATCGAGTCTAAACTCTATTCAACCGGATTAACTTACGAGGCTGATGCTTCGTGGATAAAAGCAGGGCCGAAAAACCCGTTTTCAATTAAAAAGGAGTTTTTTTGAATTTCAAGAAAATGTCAAAAATACTGGGGTTGGAAGAAGATGAGTATTTAGAGCTGGTTGAACTTTTTATTGAGACCAGCAAATCCGATCTTAAAAATCTTCAGTCCGCCATAAACAATAAAAATATGGAAATGATTGCAGGGATCGCTCATTCTTTAAAAGGTGCTGCAATGAATCTTGGATTGGATGACTTTATTGAACTTGCAAAAACAATTGAAAAAACAGCACGCGATGGTGAGCTGGAAGAAACTGTTAAGACTGCTGAGATATTTCAGGAAAAGCTGGATAATTCCGGTGACTTTTGAGGGTGTTAAACTTTAGTTAAGAGTCTTGCCCCAAAGGATTAGGTTTACAATTTGAGGATTAAAGGGAAATGATGGTATGAAGAAAATACTGGTTGTGGATAACCATCCAGTAATGCTCAAATTTATGAGCAACTTGCTTGAAAAAAAGGGTCATCAGGTATTAACGGCCCCAGACGGTCTTTCAGCACTTGATATATTAAAAACCAATATTCCTGATGTAATCTTTGCCGACCTTGTCATGCCGAATATCAGTGGAGAAAAGCTTTGCCGGATCGTTCGGAGCAAGCCCGAGCTCAAAGAAGTTTTTCTCGTCATTCTCTCTGCCATTGCTGTTGAAGATGAGACAAACCTTTTGAATTACGGTGCCGATGCCTGCATTGCTAAAGGGTCTTTTGACAAAATGGGCGATCACATTGTCACAATATTGGAGCATTTAAATACAGTTCGAGCCCACGAAATATCAAAGGAAATACTTGGACGAGAAAATTTATATGGGCGACAAATTACAAAAGAGTTGCTAGCTTCAAAAAACCATTTTGAAGCCACGCTAAACAATATTTCCGAAGGAATTCTAGAACTCAGCGCAGAATTAAAAATTATTTATGCAAACCCTGCAGCCGTCTCAATCATCGGCATTCCAGAAGAAACGCTGTTGTCTAAAGACTTTACGAAACTTTTCCTTAAAAAATATCAAAAAAGCATTAAAGATCTTTTAAAAATTCAGAAAGAAAAGCAACAAATGGTCACCCATGATACGCCCTTTGAATTGAACAACAATCAGGTTATGTTGAACATCATACCCATCAAAAACGATGAACACAAACCCATTCTTGTTATTTTAAAAAACATTACATCACAAATACAAATAGAAGCGCAACTGCGGCATGCCCAAAGAATGGAGGCAATCGGCACCCTGGCTGCCGGAGTTGCTCATGAGATAAACAATCCAATAAGCGGCATCATCGGTTATGCCGAAATACTCAGAGACTCGAACCAAAAGCAAACCCCGGAAAACGATATTCTGGACAGAATTATTAAAGAGGCGGATCGCATTGCAGGAATCGTAAAAAATTTGCTCTCTTTTGCCAGAGACCGCCATGAAGAAAAAAGCCCTGCCAATATTAAAGACATCCTCTCAAGCACTCTTGGACTCATAGAGAAACGATTAATAAAAGATGGGATACAATTATCGATAGATGTCCCAGATGCCCTTCCCGATATCAAAGTGCGCAGTCATGAAATTCAACAGGTTTTTTTAAACATTCTCAACAATGCCCATTATGGTTTGAACCAGAGACCTCTGGAATGGAGTGGAGAAAGATTTCTTAATATCAAATGTGAAATTAATGAAGTTGAAGGTCGAAAATTTATTCGAACAACCTTTTATGACAGTGGTACAGGAATCCCTAAAAACATCTTGAATAATATTTGTGATCCATTCTTTTCAACCAAACCTCCGGGGAAAGGTACCGGGTTAGGACTATCCATCAGCTATGGTATCGTTAATAATCATAAAGGGAAGCTTTTATTTGAGACTGTAGAAGGAAAATATACTAAAGTTATGGTTGATCTGCCAATACATGCTGTTCAATCCTGACACATTAAGACCTTGCGCTTTCATTTTTGCCCGATTTCTGTACCAGGTGGCACAACCCCGTCCCGACAAAACTCATATTTTAATCCGCCTCGGATTAATCTTCTAAATACTCAAGTTTCACACCCGAATTCTTATGGGGTTGCGGCGCTGTCTAAATCGATAATTTTGCTATTTATATAATCCTTTGTTTTATATCTTGTAACCCGTTTTAATTTCCGAGTGATATCCCCCATTCGATCAACCTGATCTTTAATGGTTTTAACATTTTGATACAGGGGATTGTCTTTTTGAATACTCATCAGCATAAGCTCTGAATTTCCGGAAATAGCCTGCATTGGCTGACTCAACTCGTGGCATATGGCACCGGTCATTTCAAAAATCACTTGAAGTTTTTCTTTTTCCAACAATGCTGTCTGTAATTCGACGACACGGCGGCCGACATCGATTCTCGCACGAAGCTCCTCTTTATCAAACGGCTTTGCAATATAGTCATCAGCGCCAGCCCCAAGACCTTCGACAATATCATTTTTTTCATCACGCGCAGTCAAAAGAATAATATACATCGGTTCGACAGGATCTGCCCGACGAAGTCTACGGCACATTTCAACTCCATTTATCCCGGGCATCATCCAGTCCAGGATGATAAGCTTAGGAGGATCTTTTTCCTGGAGCTTTTCCCATGCTTCATTTCCGTCACATGCAGAAATCACATCATAATTCCACTTGACGAGAATGGTTTCTAAAATACGACGGGTTGTCATATTGTCTTCTGCGATTAAAATTTTCATAATAAGCTCACGTAGCGCTCAACCCTTAGGCCGAGTCAATTTGTTTTTTAGAATTTCCAATTGTGTATCGAGTTCTGCAACAAACGATCCAGCCTTAACAAGATCCTTTTCCTCACCGGCAATCTCGATCTGTCCTGCAATCTCCTGTAAGGCCAAGGCACCAACATTGCCGGATGCGCCTTTGATGATATGGGCCTCTCTCTTGACAAGGAACACATCTTGCTTATTCAAAGCTTCTTTAACAGCAGTAAAATTGAAAGGTATTTGTTTCAGAAAATCGTCAACAATCTCTTTGGCAAGATCTTCATCTCCCATGAGTCGATGTAAAAGTCCGTCCCAGTCAAAAATTGAATCTGTTAACCCAGAGGACATAATGTTTTCTTCGAAAGTCGAGGATTCGCGTTGTTTCATCTGCTTCTTTTCTTTCTTGTTCTGTTGTTCTTTCATTATATTTTTTTCTTTACAACCTATTTCCTAAATCTCTAGCAGGAAGATACAATAATATCAAGGACCCTGTC
>JAOUGB010000349.1 GCA_029857875.1 Desulfobacteraceae bacterium
GTAAAAGGTGAGATGAAAAATTTTGCTCTCCTGGGTGATATGGAGCTCAATTCAATTTTCGTTTATATCCTCAAAATCTTTTTTAAGATTTTTATCCGGTGTTCATTGGCAATGATTATTCTGGTTATTATCGACTATGCATTTCAGAGATGGGAATTTGAAAACAGAATTAAAATGACCAAACAAGAAGTAAAGGATGATTTTAAAAAGTCGGAAGGCGATCCTTTGATAAAATCAAGAATAAAAAGCATTCAGATGGAGATGGCCAGGAAAAGGATGATGCAGAATGTTCCCGAGGCCGACGTCGTTATTACCAACCCGACACATCTTGCAGTTGCTTTGAAGTATGATAGTTCGGTCATGAATGCACCAAAGGTAATCGCAAAAGGGTCGAGAAAAATAGCCGAGAAGATCAAAGATGTTGCTTCGGAACATGGAATCCCAATTTTGGAAAATAAAGAACTCGCTCGAAATTTATATTCGTTGGTTGAGGTCGGTCAGGAGATACCACCGGCACTCTATCAAACGGTTGCCGAGCTTTTGGCTTATATTTACAGGTTAAAGTCAAATTATGCCCATGGAGTGTCATAAAATAGTTTTAAGGAAATTTAGATGGAACAAGTTTTAAAATCAAAAGCTGATCCCACATCTGTTAGTGAGATAATGACAGTCATTGGTGTGGTTACTATCCTAGTGGTAATGATAATTCCATTACCTTCGATACTTTTGGACTTCCTGCTGGCATTGAACATCACCGTTGCCATAACGATTCTTTTGATCGCTATGTATACGCTTAAACCTCTAGACTTTTTCATATTCCCCCCGTTGCTTCTTGTGACGACTCTTTTCAGGCTGTCTCTCAATGTCGCATCGACAAGATTGATACTTTTACATGGCAATGAGGGAGCCCTGGCTGCAGGAAGAGTTATCAAATCGTTTGGCAGTTTTGTGGTCGGTGGAAATTACGTTGTCGGTGTGATTGTATTTGTTATTCTGGTTATTGTTAATTTTGTTGTAATTACAAAGGGTGCCACCAGGATCGCTGAAGTTGCGGCTCGGTTTACGTTGGATGGTATGCCCGGTAAACAGATGAGTATCGATGCGGATCTCAACGCTGGTCTAATCGATGAAAATGAGGCAAAAGAACGCCGGATAACCATCACAAGGGAGGCCGAATTCCACGGATCTATGGATGGTGCGGCCAAATTTGTCAGAGGAGATGCTATTGCGGGAATTATAATTACCATTATTAATATATTCGGTGGATTTATTATCGGCGTGCTTCAGAAAAAGATGTCCATTCTTAACGCCGCTCAGAACTATACCCTTTTAACGGTAGGCGATGGTTTGGTATCACAGATCCCGGCACTCATCATATCCACGGCGGCAGGAATCGTCGTCAGCAGGGCGGCCTCAGAGGGAACCATGGGCAAGGATTTTGGAAAACTATTTTCTAGTTATCCAAAGGCGATTTATCTTTCAGCATTAACTGTCTTTTGTTTCGGTCTTATCCCAGGCTTGCCGCATATCCCCTTTATAATGCTTTCAGTAATCATTGGGATAAGCGTTTTTGTGTTTGAAAGGAAAAAAGAGCGATTAAAAGATGAAAAAATTGAGGTAAAAAAGAAGGAAGCGATCGATGAAGGGCCGGAACCCGTGGAACATCTACTGATGATTGATCCTCTTGAGTTGGAAGTGGGATATGGTCTCATTGCTTTGGTGGATAGAGAGCAGGGAGGAAAGTTTCTTGATAGGGTTCGCTCAATAAGACGTCAGTTTGCTGTCGAAATGGGAATGGTTATTCCGCCGATTCATATCAGAGATAATCTGCAACTGAATTCATCCGAATATCAGATTCTTCTCAAGGGTGTAAAGATTGCCGGAGCTGAATTAATGGTGAATCATTATCTGGCTATGGATCCAGGGGATGCTACAAGAAAAATAGAAGGAATAGAAACAAAGGAGCCAGCATTTAACATCCCCGCATGCTGGATACCGGAAGCAAGAAAAGAGGAGGCCAAACTTTCGGGTTATACCGTTGTTGATGATGCAACGATCATGGCCACTCATCTGACAGAGGTTCTCCGAAAACATGCTTCAGAGCTGTTAGGCAGACAAGAAGTTCAAAATTTGCTGGATAATCTCAGCAAAACTTATCCAAAGGCGGTTGAAGAACTTGTGCCGAATCTTCTTTCATTAGGGGCTGTTCAAAAAGTGTTACAAAATCTTTTACAAGAACGGATATCTATCAGGGATCTGTTGACTATCGTTGAAACACTTGCCGACTGTGCTCCCTTGACAAAGGATCCTGATTTGTTAACCGAATATGTGAGGAACAAAATGTCCAGATCCTTTATCAGCCCACATATAGGAGAAGATGGTTATTTAAAACTGATAACAATGTCCCAAGATGTTGAGGGCATTCTTCTTAAGGGGATACAAAAAACAGAACACGGTTCATATCTATCCGTTGATCCAAACATTGCAGATTCCATTATTTCTTCGATCAAAAAGGAAGCGGAAAAGGCGATGTCTAAAAATATTCAACCGATTCTTTTAACGACACCCGTAATAAGAAGACATTTGAGAAAGATGATAGAATACTTTGTACCCTCATTAATGGTATTATCTCAAAGTGAGCTTTTGAATGATATCGGCTTTAAAGCTATTGGAAAGGTAAAATTAAGCCATGCAGGTTAAGAAATATCGAGCGAGAACAATTAAAGAAGCTAGCGCAAAGGTTAAAAAAGTACTGGGACCGGATGCAATGATTCTTTCCACACAAAAAATATCGAAAGTCGGTGAAAATGATGTTTTTGAAATAACAGCGCTGACTGGAGCAGAAAATATTTCGGATGAGAGTCCGAATATGCTCGGAGAGGTCAAACAAGAGCTGATGAGCATAAAAGAAATGCTTTATCTTTTGAACAATTCAGATGTTTTTATAGAAAAATTGATAACATATCCCGGCGTCCTAAGTCTTTACACAAAAATGATAAAAAATGGTGTTAATGATCGTTATGTAAGGCTATTTTTTGAAAGGACCGGTGCATTTAATGGCCATCCCGTTAATGACATGAAAAGTGTTAAGGATCGGGCCCTTAAAGAGATCAGGAACGTTATAGATGTTAAAGATCCTTTCGATATAAAAAAAAATAATCAAATTATAGCGGCTTTTATCGGGACAACAGGTGTTGGTAAAACAACGACAATCGCAAAGCTTGCTGCCAGGCTCATGCTTGAAAAGACAAAGAAAGTCGGTTTGATTTCATTAGACGCCTATAGAATAGGGGCAATGGAACAACTCAAAACATATGCAAATATATTAGGGGTGCCCTGTTTCCAGGTATTCAAAAAAAAGGATCTGCTTTTTGCACTTCGAAGGATGGAAGGCAAAGATGTTGTCCTTATCGACACTGCAGGCCAAAGTCAATATGATAGATCCAGGCTGGATGAACTCAGAAGATTGATTCCCGGTGATTTAGATATCAGCACTCATCTTCTATTGAGCATTGCAACTAACGAATCTGAGATGAATAAAGCCGCTGATAATTTCAGATGCTTAAAATATCAGAGCTACATATTTACAAAAAGAGATGAAACTCAAAAATGTGGTTCAATTTTGAACCAGATTATGGAACAAAGTTTACCCGTTTCGTATATTACCACAGGGCAGAATGTGCCTGAAGATATTGAGCAGGCAGAAAGAGCAAAACTATTAAAGTTGATTGTTTCGTAAAAAAGTAAAAAATTCAAGTTTTGCACCCATTATTTTAAGCAATGCTAATAGAGTGTAACATGCCGGGGAAACTTTTTTTAAGGTAAAATCATAATAAGTTATTAAACAAGGAAGTTTTATATTGGAGAGCAAAAAGATGGATCAGGCTACAAATTTGAGAAAGATTG
>JAOUGB010000351.1 GCA_029857875.1 Desulfobacteraceae bacterium
TCTCTCCTTTTCTTTTCCCAGTTCACACCCTTATATTTCGAGCTGTAATTACCACTCTGCTTGCGTTTATTCCAGCCGTTCTGCTGCACCGTAGCAAAACGAACGTTAGCTTTACGATTATCGAGCCCGTTACCGTTGATATGGTCGATTACTTTCCCTTCCTCGGTGCCCATTATTACATGGTGCATCTTCACGTTTTTATTTTTCCCCGAGCGCACCGCATAAAACCTCCTGTCGCATCTCTTCGCAAACCATTTATGCTTCGCAAGCTCCACATAATCTTCCGGATCCACAATCGCGTATTTTCCCTGTGTAAGCGGTATCTTCCTGAACGCGTACCCGTAGCGTATTTTACGGTACCGAAGTGAAATCTAAGGGAAGCAAGCGAGAAAAATCCAATATGAAGGACAAAAATCTAACTTGTTTTAAAAAAATATCACCAGGAAAGCCCTAATCAGGTATCCAAAATATTTATCGCAGGATTCACCGGACTACGTCAAATAATATAATTTGAACTTTTCTTTCTCACCGGTGTCCTTATTATTGAGCCATGAAAAAAAATGAACGAATCGATGATCGCATATATGTCATTCAAGCTCAGCTGGGAGACGATGATGCGTTCATGAAATTGGTGGATCACTATAGTGCGCGTTTGCTTTACTATATCCGCCGTTTGCTTGAAGATGCAGACCGTTCAGACGATGTGCTCCAGGAAGTCTGGCTGATTGTCTATAAAAAAATTAACACGGTTCGCGACGCATCGGCATTTTCTGTCTGGCTCTATCATACTGCAAGAAACCGTGCTATTCGACTGTTAAGAGATGAGAGCCGCTACGTCTTTGTAGAACAGTATGACGAGTCGGCTTTGATCGATGATGATAGTGAAAGTTTGTTGTTTGATGATATTAACAAGTTGCACAGAGTATTGAAAACGCTGTCGCCCGAACAAAAGGAAGCCGTTGTATTACGCTTTTTTGAAGAAATGAGCTACCGGCAGATTTCAGAAATCGTGGGGTGCAGCATTGGAACGGTCCGATCGCGCATCCACTACGCAAAACAGGAATTAAGAAAAAAGATGAAGGAATAAAACAATGAATAACATTCAGGACAAAGTCATGCAGGCCAATGGGATCAATCAAAATACGGTTGCTGATCAACAGCTTAAAGGAATCCGGGATTTAATAAAGAGAGAAAAAAGAAGGTTCCTGGCCGCAAAGATTCTTACCGGATTCTTTTGGATCGCCTCGCTTATCATCTTGGGCGTTTATATGTTCTTGGTAAAATCTCTTCTTCATTCTCAACGGGCGGCAATAGCCGGTTCTTCTGTGGAAAAGTCTGTAAACATCGCTGTTATGGCATTGGAAACAGCCTTGCCGCTGACAATCATCTTTGCCGCTGTCTGCTCGGTTTTTCTTTACATACGCGCCAAGTCGGTAAATTTGCTTCAGATCCATGAACGGCTTCACAACCTGGAAGAAATGGTGAAAGTGCTTCTGTCAAAATAATCTTTTCGCTTTGCCGAAACCACATAATTAAAAAGGAGGATACAGACCTCTGTGGACCTGCCTAATGACTAAGACTTGCAGGGAGCCCGGATCCCATCGAAAGCGGACCATCAATACATCTCCTCGTTCGCAATCTTACGATATCAAGCGAGGATTCGGCTTAATTATAATTGCTGTTTTAGGCGGATCAGATTGGAAGTCGGATGTCAGGTTTGGATTATATTGGCATAGTCCGAAAAAAAATCACAAGTAAAATGATAACTATTGGTAGAATAAGATTGAATGATAAATTTTTTTGTGATACAATCTTTAGCAGTCGCCGACAATGGCAGGAGGCCCATCGTGTTCGAGAATTGGCCTAATATAAGGGGTATCCTCAAAAAACAGGCATTATTTTTTAGTACTTTTGACACAAATAGCGTCGATTAGTCAGATATAATGGAAATAATTTGTATTTGTGGCTAAAATAAACTTTGAATGAAGTGGTGTTTAGTATCATGCCGATAAAAGGATTATAGTTGGTCTTGGACAAAGAAGAAGGGGATTATGAAAGACTATTGGCTTGCCAAGCTAATTAACTCAGTTCCAAAAGTTGATTCAAGAAAACGTCTCCAGAAATCCATATACTTACTTCAGTTCCGTAAGAATTTCCCTTTAAAGTTTGACTACTTTCTACACTATTATGGACCGTACTCTTTTGAACTGGCGTCTGCAATAGACCAACTTAAGGCAGCTGACATAATCAATGAAAATCCAGAGCAAACAGGCTTTGGTAGCATTCGGTATAAATCACAAATAACTGAAAAAGGAAAACGTGTTCTTGAAGACTTCCAAAAAAGTGACGAGGGTAAGAAGGCAAATAGGAAGATAAGTCCGTTTATTCACCTCTTTGAACAGTTGAATGAAAAGAACCTGTGGGTATTGGAGCTTGCGGCAACAATTGCATATTATCATGAAGGAAACTGGCCGCGTGCGCAAGACCAAACAGCAAAATTCAAAAAGATTACTGTAGATGACTTCAACTTGAAACAAGCAGTTAAAATTGCAAAGGATTTTAAGAATTAAGCTTGATGCAGGGAGAGGCATGGCACAAAAGCTGTTTCGTGACCCACTTTATGATTACATCGCGATTGATAGAGACTCGTGGATACTTCAATTAATAAACTGCCCGGAAGTACAACGCCTTAGGTATATAAATCAGCTCGGTCTTTGTAATTTTACATACCCCGGTTCAACACATTCAAGATTTTCACACAGTCTCGGTGTTTTACATCTAATGCAACAATGCATATCTCACCTCAAACAAGAATATTCTGAACAATTTAAACCAAGGCAGCTAAACGAGGAGGCCCTCCAAGCCGCAGCCCTGCTTCATGATATTGGACACAGTCCTCTTTCTCATGCTACTGAGGGCATTTTTGGAGATCATGTAGAGCGGGCTGTTGAAATAATTTTGAATCCTGATTCACAAGTTCATGAAATCTTAGCTAAACGTGCCTCAAGCCTTCCTGTGAAGGTCGCAGCGTTAATAGCAAAAAGTACTCTAAAAGACATTCCGCAGGCACCACTATGGCAAAAGTCTCTTATTTCAAGTCAATTGGATATGGATCGCTTGGATTATCTGAGGCGTGATGCTTTAAATTCAGGGGCTGAGTATGGTAACTTTGACTGGTTCAGAATTATTCGTACCATGCATCTAAAGGAAAAAGTAATCAAGGGGAAACAAAAAGGCATTTTTATTGTATGGCCTGACAAATCAAAATTTGCCATCGAAGAGTACATTTTCTCGCGATTCTATATGTATCAAAGTGTCTACTTCCATCATACAACGAGAGGATTTGAGGGTCTTCTCCAAAGAATCTTACGTTATGCCAAAGATCTTGCAAAAAAGAACAAGTCTTTTGCACAAGGACTTATACTACCAATGAAAATCCTAATTGGTGGAAAGCAAAGTCAAGATCCCGCAAGATTTCAGAATCTAACTGACCACATTTTGCTTGCACAAATTACAATATGGCAAAACCACAAGGACAAAATACTGAGTGACTTAGTTCAACGTCTCATGAAGCGGAGGGGAATCGGCTGGGAGGAAGTATCAGAAAAATCAGGATTTGAGATGACCAATAAAGTAAATGCAGTTCGAAACTATTTGCAAGAGAAAGGTTTAAATCATGAGCACTACTTCTTTCAAGACGTAACAAAAGCAAAAGTATATGAGCCATATAGGCCTGCTGCAGAGGTCGAGGACCAATCTTCTGTCAACTCTATAATGCTTTATGATTCCTCTTGGCAACCGACAGGGTTTAGAGAGATATCAGATGTGCCGGATTTAGAAAGGCTGCGAGCTATTACTATGGGCAAGCTTTCCCAATCCTGT
>JAOUGB010000350.1 GCA_029857875.1 Desulfobacteraceae bacterium
TTTAAATTCAAGATCTACAATTGGGATAAAAGGGTGGGAGGCTACATTTCTTACCTATGCACATAGAATGGTTCCTCAATAATGGGGAACCATTCTTTTCGTTATTTCTGTTTTTCAACCCCGTATCCTGCCCGTAGATTCGCCTTGCCATGTCATGATGAACATCTGAAATCCAGTATTTAACGAAAGGAGGATTATATGAGCGGAAGCGTTTATAAAGTCGTTGAACTGGTGGGTACGAGTGATATTTCGTGGGAAAAAGCTGCGGAAAATGCGGTATCAACCGCCGGTAAAAGCTTAAGAGATTTGAGAGTGGCGGAAATAACAAAACTTGATATGACCGTTAAAGACGGCAAGGTGGCATCCTATCGTGCAAGAGTTTCACTGTCTTTCAAATATGAGACCCAATGATTAATGGATTGTTTTGTGGAAGGAAGAGATCTATGCAACAAACTCACGATGAAGTTTTCAGGCAGAAAATACTGCCCGGTGTCGGACAAATCGTGCGGAACAAAAAATATGGTACGCTTTGGAGAGTAATGGAAAAAAGAGAAATCTGGCAAAATTCGGTGGGCGATCCCAAAAGCGGACTCCCCCGTCTGATGCCAGCCATTTATCTTGCCTATTGGCGAGTAGAGAAAGGGGTGTTGCCGGGTCTCGGGAAGATGTTGGGGTATTCATACACGCTCCATGACAATACTTTTGCAGCCAACTGGGAAATCGTAGAGGATTAACAAAATAGTTTAAATAACAGCCGATTAATTTTCAAGGGGTGTTGATAGCAACACCCCTTTTTTTGGACAATGAATTTGATTCTTTATTTGAAAATGAACACAGGATTATGGTAAATGTCAGGTAAAAGGAACAACCGGAGGTTTTTTTATGGCTAAAAAGCCGACCTATAAGGAGTTGGAGCAAAATATCAAAGCGTTGGAAAAAGAAAAGCTCAACCGGATGACGGTTGAAAAGGCACTTCAACAGAGTGAAGAACAATACCGACTGTTGGTAAAAAACCTTCCCAGCATTGTGTATAAAGGCTATCCTGACTGGTCTGTCGAGTTCTTTGATTCAAAAATTGAACAGATTACCGGATACAGTGCGGATGAATTTAATTCCAAAAAAATGAAATGGAAAGATGTTGTCATCCATGAAGATCTCGAAGCTGCCAGAGAGATTTTCGTCACGGCCCTCAAAACGGACAAATCATATGTCAGAGAATACAGGATCGAATCAAAGCAAGGGAGCATTCATTGGATACAAGAAAGAGGACAGATCATTTGTAATGATAATAGAGAGATTGAATATGTCAGCGGCGTTTTCTTTGATATTACCGATAACAAACAGGCCCAAGAGAAACTCAGGAAAAGTGAAGAGATGGCGAGAGCCCTTTTGAACGCAACCACAGATGCCGTCGTGTTGCTTGATCATGAGGGAATCATTCTCGATATCAATGACACTTACGCTCAGAAATTTCAAAAAACTCCGGATGAAATGCTGGGATTGTGTATCTGGTATTTGTTCTCACACGAAGTCGCCGGTCTTAGAATGGTAAATGTAAATAAGGTTTTTAAAACAGGCCAGCCGGTACGAATTGTCGACGAGCGGCATGGGATTTGGCATGATACGATAATTTATCCTGTTTCTAATCCCCGGGGAAAAGTAAAAAGTGTTGCTGTTTTTGCTCGCGACATCACGGATCGAAAATTGGCCGAAGAGCATATCCACACCCTCTCCCAACAGCTTATAAAAACCCGGGAATTAGAACGTCAGCGGATTGCCCGGGATCTGCACGATAATGTGGCTCAAGAGCTTTCCTTGCTAAAAATCAGCTGGGAAACCCTTTTTGATAACCACCCATTGATACCGGATGAAATTCGACAAAAGACTTCGGAACTGTCAAAAATTCTTCAAAGATCCATATCGGCGATCCGGGATATGGCGTATGATTTACACCCTCCGGGACTATATCAGCTCGGGCTTGTCCACACCATATATCAATATTGCGAAGAGTTTTCTGAGAAGAATGATATAGACATCGATTTTTTTGCTGCAGGTCTGGATGATTTAAAAATCCCTTCGAACACCGAAATCAACATGTATCGACTTATTCAGGAGGGGCTCTGGAACATCAAAAAGCATGCCGAAGCAGCCAAAGTCACCATTAAGCTGGTTGCATCTTTTCCCAACATCATCCTTCGTATAGAGGACGATGGTAAAGGATTTAATGTAAAGGAACGGTTAACTGCGGCTTCAAAAGAGAAACGGATGGGGCTCCGAAGTATGGAGGAAAGGGTCAGCCTGCTCAACGGAAAAATGAAGATTCAATCACGCCCGAAGGAGGGCACAAAAATCTTTATTGAAGTTCCCTATAAGGAGAAAAACCGTGGCTGAACAGAAAAGTATCATCATCATTGATGACCACCCGCTTTTCAGGGAAGGACTCAAAACGATTATCGGCCGCGATGTACGGTTCAAGGTGGTCGGAGAGGCAGGAAGCGGCCATGAAGGACTCGAGATGGCCAAAAGGCTTAAGCCGGATCTGGTGGTTGTAGATATATCCCTGCCGGATCAAAGCGGAATCCAACTCACCCGTGATTTACGGGGCCTTTTATCGGAAACAAAAATCCTAGTTGTCAGCATGCATTCAAAAATTGATTATATTGCAGAAGCATTTCAGGCCGGAGCAACAGGATATGTGGTCAAGGAATCTGCCTCCGAAAGGCTTCTTCAGGGACTCAAATCTGTTGCAAAGGGGGATTATTATCTGGATAGCTCTGTTTCCCACGCTGTTGTTGAGAACCTTATGAAATCTCCCTTAAAAGCAGCAAAGATTACGGATGCCGATTACGCCACTTTGACACCCCGAGAACAAGAGGTGATGCGTCTTCTGGCAGAGGGACTTTCCAGTAAAGCGGTTGCTGAAAAGCTTTTCATCAGCCCCAAGACTGTTGAGAATCACCGCGCCAACATTATGAACAAGCTCGGTCTTCACAGCACCATCGAATTGGTTCGATATGCCGCAAAACTTGGCCTTATCGACGTGGATCTCTGGAAAGACTGAACCATTCACTTTTTCTACGTAATATTTGGGATAACTTCCCGACCCATGGGGGTTTCCCCCATTAAAATAAACCTTCCCCTCTATGGACAAGAGAGATTACAACCTGCTAATAATAGCTCGAAAATTGCCTTTGATATTCTTTGAATAACATTCGATAAAAGGGGGAAACATGATATCTTCTCCATGTAAAAATTGCTCCAAGATAAATCTGCCGAAGGAGAAGTGCGTCAAAGAGTGCAAGTTGTTGCAAGCCATACAGGATATGGAATTGACTGCTGAAAAGCGAAATGATGGAAGCAGTATAGACTATACCGAGGAGTATAGTTACAACTTTCCTCTTAGGCTTTCAATGGGCTCTTTTTGAAAAATCCATGATTTTTCGCTACGCTGCACAGAGAAATTGCAAGGCACAAAACCAACATGATATATGTTGAGAAAAAACAATAGAAATACACTGAATGGTGGTGACCACCCAAAAGGAATCAAAAAGATATCGATGGCTGCATCCAATCATATCGGTAACCGTTTTGAAAAAAAGAGCTTTCTCGATATCGTAACTCTGATTCGAAGCATTCAGCGAGCCGAAGGTAATATGGACTGTTTTCAGATGGGAATGATAGACTGTGATCAGGTGGATTGCAAATGGCGCGCCTTTTGTCTGGAAGTATATCCGGTCTTTGGCAAGGATAAAATCTGACTTGCTGCTGTCAAAAGAGATGCCATACAGGTAGTTTCGCCCCACATTCCTCACCACCCGTCTGGTGGTGTTCAGTCTCTGCCGGTTAAGAGAGGTCTTAACCTTTTACGCCAAAACCCCCTTT
>JAOUGB010000352.1 GCA_029857875.1 Desulfobacteraceae bacterium
AAATGCCTTGCCTTGGGGTTATTTTAAAAGATGAGGGAATCTTTATCCCTGAAAGACACTTAGGACTTTTTACCCAGAAAGATCATCCCTTTTCCGAAAAAAAGATCGATCTGTTTGCAAATCGTATGGAAAATAGTCTGAATGTTGATATGCTTTTGAAGCTTCTCCCAGATCTGAAGGCGCCCAACGATAAGACACAATCCAAAAAACCGCTTGAGCATCCTCGGGTTAGAATCGGGCAGCCCAGGGACAACGCCTTCTGTTTTTATTATACCGACAACCTCGACATACTAACAGAACGCGGCGCAGAACTCGTTGTTTTCTCGCCGATCCACGACACAGATCTTCCAGATGATCTGGACGGATTATATCTGGGCGGCGGTTATCCCGAACTTTTTGCAGAACAGCTTTCTAAAAATTCAGGTCTGCGAAGCCGGATTAAAGGAAAAAGCCAAGAAGGCATGCCGATTTATGGAGAATGTGGGGGATTCATGTATCTTTGCAATAAGATACGCGACATAAACGGAAAATTATTCCCCATGACCGGATGTTTTCCATTTGTCACATCTATGTTCTCTCGATTAAAATCATTGGGATATCGCGAAATTATCTTTTCAAAAGATGCGGTCATCGGGAAAAAGGGACAAATAGCCAGGGGGCATGAATTTCGCTATTCGGAACTCACTGAACATTCTAAAGATATCGAAACTGTTTATCATGTATCGCCCAGGGAAGGTATTCAGAAAACCAAAGAAGGATATCTTGTAAACAACACGCTGGGAAGTTACAATCATCTTCATTTTGGCAGTTCTCCGGAGCTGGCCGAACAATTTGTTCAATCATGTTTGCATTATAAACATAAAAGGAAATAATGTTCATGAAACCGGATGAAATCGAAGCCTTGAGCTTTAAAATCATTGATAAAGAGGCGGGACAGCATCATTTTTCTTCCGACCAATGGCAAATTGTAAAAAGAATGATTCATACGTCTGCTGATTTTGAATATATCAAAACCGTCCGTTTCCACCCAAAGGCAATATCCGCCGGCATAAATGCCATCTTACAGGGCCGAAACATTATCACGGATACGAATATGGCCAAAGCCGGAATTCGACAAAACCAACTAAAACAGTTTAATGTATCCGTAGAATGTTTAATGGCGGATCCAAATGTCATTGAAACTGCGAAAAAGACGGGAAAGACAAGGGCGCAAATCGCCGTTGATTGCGCTGTATCGGATATGGAAAAGGGCATATATGCCATCGGCAATGCTCCGACCGCCCTTTTACGTCTTATTGAGCTTGTAAAAGAAAATAAGGCAAAACCTGCCCTGATTATCGGACTCCCCGTGGGGTTTGTAAATGCCGAAGAATCGAAAGCGGCATTGATGGAAATGGATTATCCTTTTATTTCGAATTCAAGCCGAAAAGGCGGATCAAATATCGCGGCAAGTGTTGTTAATGCTTTGATTAATATTGTTTTGGCAAAATAAATACAAAATTCTCACTTTACGAGAGCATAATGAGGGACTATGAAATCCAGAAAAGGAATTTTATACGGGCTGGGCGTCGGACCGGGTGATCCGGAACTGATTACACTCAAGGCTGCACGGGTATTGAACGTTGCGGATATTGTTTTTGCCGCTGCTTCCACAAAAAACAGCTACAGCCTTGCGGTAAGCATTGCCAAACCGCATATCCCCGACCTTACTGAAGTAAAAATACTCCGCTTTCCCATGACACGGGATGAGAAAGAAAAAAAACAGGCATGGGAAAATCATGCATTGACCATCATCAAAGAACTGGAAAAAGGGAAAAAAGTCGCTTTTATAACCTTGGGTGATTCCATGACATATTCCACCTATGGTTATATTCTAAAGTACGTAAAAACCATGGCCCCCCAATTTCCCGTGATCAGTGTGCCCGGTATAACTTCCTATCAGGCCGCGGCTGCATGTTTGAACAAACCTCTTGCTGAAGGAGAAGAATCACTCTTAATTACTTCGGGCGCCAAAGGCGGTTATCGCCTTAGACAACTTTCTGTAAAACCGGACAACGTTGTTTTTTTAAAAGCGTATCGCAATGTTAAGGATATTATTTTAGCTATTGACGAGGCGGACATGCTTGAAAACAGTACCGGAGTGACCTTTTGCGGACTTCCGAGGGAAGAAATTATTAACGATATCAGAAAACTGGATAACAGACCGCCGGAATATTGGACATTAATACTGGCAAAGAAAAAAAGAAGCTATGTCCCGTCAAAAAGCTAACCCAAGAAATGCCGCACTTTTTGCTTCATTTGCTGTATCTACCGCGATACTTATATTTGGTGCATTTACCATAGATGATCTCAGCAGCCAAAAGATTCTTTATCGGCTTCTTGTGCCCCTTGCCCGGTTAATGATATTTATCGGAATCGGCCTGGCCGCGGGAGAAATCATTGAATCCACCGGATGGACCAGACACCTTTCCGTGTTGGCAAGGCCGCTTTTTAAATTCGGGAAACTTGGCAATCGATGCAGCGCAGCATTTACCACCGCATTTATCTCAGGTGTTGCTGCCAATGCCATGCTGCTCGATTTTTATAAAGACGATAAAATCACTAAAAAACAGCTCTTTCTTACCAATTTTGTCAATCAATTGCCGGCCTATTTCCTTCATCTACCGACAACTTTTTTTATTGTCATACCCCTTACAGGTTTGGCTGGCGCCCTGTATTTTTTAATCACGTTTGCGGCAACGCTGTTGAGAATTATATTGTTTTTGATTTATGGTCACTTTTCTATGACATACGAAAAAAACACTAAAGACGTTTCGGCTGCAAATTCGCCTGAATCAAAAAAAAAATCTTTGGGGGAAATATTAAAAACAATAAAAAATAAGTTTCCGCGACGTATTACAGGGATAGCTATGTACGTGATTCCCATCTACACGTTTGTTTTTGTGATCAACAATTTGGGATTTTTCGAATTTGCACGTAAATGGCTCGCCGGATTTATTATATCAACCTTTATGCCGGTGGAAGCTTTATCCGTGGTTATATTAAGTTTTGCCGCCGAATTTACGTCAGGGTTTGCCGCCGCAGGGGCCCTTCTTGATGCAGGCGTACTTACAATCAAGCAGACGGTCCTTGCCTTGCTGATCGGGAATATTGCGGCCTTTCCATTTCGCGCACTTAGACATCAGCTGCCCCGATACATGGGTATATTTTCTCCCAAAATGGGTTCTCAATTGCTCTTCATGGGACAGGGCTTTAGAATGCTCAGCTTAATTATCGTAGGAATGATTTATTATTATATTGGATAATGAATTGGCAAATGAAGAGAGGACCGGCACAAACGACAAATGACCTTTGACGCCTGGTGGCTGACAAGTGGGAAAACAATATAAAAAGAAAAAGCTCAAAGAAGGGTTTACCACCGGTACATGTGCGGCTGCTGCCGCAAAGGGCGCTTTAATGTTGCTTTTGACGAAAAGCGTTCCTTCTCGCATCGAGATAGAACTTTTAACCGGTAAACGGATTTTCATTCCGATTCATACCGCCATGTTTGAAAATTCAGCTACGGCAGTGTGCAGTGTCATAAAAGATGCAGGTGATGATCCTGACATTACCCACGGCGCTGAAATCGGCGCCAGAATCACCCGATTTAATGATCATACAACAAATAAGATCATTATAACCGGCGGAGAAGGCGTGGGAACGGTCACCAAACCGGGTCTTGAAATTCAGCCCGGAGAAGCTGCCATCACATCCGGGCCGAGAAAAATGATCATACAGGCGGTATCGGAGATTTTACGCAAACATAATGCAAATACCTCCCTAAGAATTGAAATATTCGTTCCTAAAGGAGAAGTGCTTGCACAAAAAACGCTAAACGCA
>JAOUGB010000353.1 GCA_029857875.1 Desulfobacteraceae bacterium
TTGGCATGGGATTTAGGTTTAATTGAAAAAGGTGAATTGGATACACCAAAAAAAGACATCGCAGAAATCGAAAGAATGTTAAAGGCGCTGATAACGTCTTTAGAAAAAAAACCCTTGAACCCTTGAACCCTGGAATCCTTGGACCCTCTTCTCCAACTAACTTGGAGAAGAACCAACAATAATAACCATTTACTGTACCGACGGGATGAATGGTAATCTCAGCGCATCACGTAAATAATGTTCTTCGAGTTTATGGAGACCTGCTTCGTCAAAGCATGATTTCTATCCGGTCAGAGGATACCGATACCAACACGCCGGAAAGGATCAGTATTTCTGCGAAGACCAGACGGGAAACGATTATTGATGATATTATCTCAAATATTATAGAAAGAATCACTCAATTCGGACCTTATGATAATGTTGAGAAAGAGGTATTTAAAAAGCTTGAAAGTGAATATGGAAACCCTTTGTCCATTAATGAAGACCGACATAACAAACTTATATTCAAGGAAATCGATGGAAATGATGAAACCATAAATTCGCTTTCAATCGAAGATTCTAAATTCTTAACGAACAAATTAGTGATAAAAAAATGAAGAAAAATAACGCCATACGTGAAAACAAGATGAGAAAAGACATCATCAATTACCTTATTGACTTTCCATTATTTGATGCTCTCAAGGGAAACCAGCTAAATATTGTTGCAGAGCATATGAATTATTATGAGATCGATAAGGGTGAAATCCTTTTTAAAGAAGGGGATAAAGGAGATTATATCTGCTTTGTATTGGATGGCGTAATAGATGTTCTTAAAAAATCTGTAACCGGAGACAGTATCGTAATTTCCGTTTTACCGAAGGGGCGCTCTTTTGGTGAAATGTCTATTCTTGATAACTTCCCTAGATCGGCGACAGCAAAAGCACGTATAAAATCCTCCTTTCTCACATTAACCCAGACGAGTTTCGATACGATACTTAAAGACTATCCTCAAATCGGCATAACAATTCTCAAGGGAATCTCAAGGATACTCAGTCAAAATTTGCGCCAGACATCCTCCAGACTTGCTGATTATATATTACCGATAGCATGATCTAAAGATCTTGTTTTCTTTCGTTTTGAGCTTTCAGCCTTGAGCCTTGAGCTTATTTTTGCTTTTATTCTATTTCCTATATCCTGTTTTCTATTTCCTCTTTTCTGGATCCTTACCCCTTAATCCTTGCCCCTTAATCCTTTCTCCTTGAACCTTGTTCCTCTTTCCTATCCCCTATTTTCTTGGTCCTTGATCCTATTCTCTTTATCCTTTAACCTATATTCTATTTCCTATCCTTAGTACCCATTTCCCATTATAACCTAAAGTATTGATTATCTTTGGATATAGGTTTATCTGTTTATCAAGTAATTCGGAAAGTACGTACATAAGTTCATAAGTTGATATTTTCCACATTATTTGAAGTTCGTTTTTCAAATATCAATGGGTAGGTTAACCGCTTAAAAAAAACACATTTATTCACCATCAAACCAGGATGAACTTATAAACATAATTACATCCTGACATACATTTAAATCTTCCCGAAAACCTTAATCGCCCTTCAATCAAACAACATGATCGTTCTTTTTGCATAGAAAATTGTGCACCTTTGCACAGAAAAATGTGCACTCCTTTACGCCAAAAAATGAAATACAAGTAATATCATATAGTTAATTTTTGGCATGTCAGTTGCAATATAGATTAATGCCACCTAATTCTATCGCTACTATTCTCATAAGCCAGATAAAGTGCGTAATTCCTCCGGCCCGAAATCTCAACGATGATTTAAACCTATGTATCTTACAGGGATGACCAAAGCTAAGGGGGGTGCTTTGAATCGTATGTAGATACGGCGCTGCATTTGGGGTCTGACCACGGTAACTAACTATAATAACGGCAAATGAAGAACAAACCAGGGCCTAAAATCGTCTTAAACGGCTCTTTTTGACCCCAAAAAGGACCTTTTAAGCAAAATACAATCTCTTAAAATTATCCTTATACATATTATTTTGCACTCAAAATTGTATGTTTAAGACATTTGAATTCAAATTAAAAGTGCAGCCGACTTTCAGGTCAGCAGTTCCAGGGCCGCTGCGGTCGCATCTTCGAGAACACCTGTGTGTGCCGCAAGGTCAAGGACGGTAATCCGGTCGCGGATCGTACGTGACGCTAATGCAGCCAGACGGAATTCATCCTTTAAAAGATTAAGCGCTTCAAGTGTCATCTCAAATCCTGCGCGCCGGATCAGGTCGATAAAAAATTGCGGCTTTTTTACCTTGTCAAAAAGCACCTTCAGCGTCTGCCAGTTTTCAGGCAGCAGACGGTCGAAGGCTAAAAGATGTTCGCGTTTTTTTAAAAACTGCTTTTCAACCTCGGCGGCCATATTGCCCCACACGGAAGGAATATTGCCGGCATCGGTACTAAATGCATATGCAGCGGTACTTCTCAAATCTTTTTCATTGATTAATGCCAGCTGGCGGTAACATGAGGCCGAAAGGATTACCCCGGCTCCTACCTGGAGACCGTGAAGCTCGGGGGTTCTTTTGGTGAGGCTTGCGCGCATATCCAGAAAATGAGAAATCAAATGCTCTCCCCCTGATGCCGGAGCGCTGGAGCCGGCAAGGCTCATGGCAACACCTGAGACCAAAAGCCCTTTGAAAAGCCCTGTGATTGTTTTTACATTGCCCTGAGCGATGCCTTCCGGATGCCCCATGTAGCTACTTTCCGATTCGGCAACGATAGCCGACGGCAACGCGCAATAGTTGCCGCCAAAGAGCAATGATTCGATTTGCCAGTCAATGTCCGAGACGGATTTTGCCAGCACGTCACATAAACCGGCCTGACGTAATTTCATCGGCGCCTGCCGGATGACTTCGGGATGAACGTAAATAAATTGGGGTGGCGGTGCGGGCAACGTACGTTTAACGCCCTTGATCTTTACGGCCGCAATGGAGGAAGTATAACCGTTCATGGAAGGGGCGGTGGGAACCGTCCAGTAAGGAATATTTCTTTTTCCTGCGGCGTATTTCCCAAGATCGTTGATTGTTCCGGCACCGACAGCGATAATTAATCCATGTCGGCTGCTTGCAGCAGTAATGCGCTCCGAAAGACGATCGGTCACGGTGGTATCGCCCGGAAGCGTTATCACCTGATGTCGGACGGAATTTTCTTGCAGGCAGGTCACAACCATGCCACCGGCGGCCCTGTGGGTGTTTTCGTCGTCAACGAGTAAAACAGACCCGCCGCCGACCGCTTGGCGGCAATCTCTGGCAAGATGGGTATACGCATCTGTGCCTGAATACATTTTGATCGAAATCGGCGGATGCCGGTTTCCACAGGTACAGTGCTGTAAGTATTTTTCGGGCTCAACCACGTAGTTTTTGTTATTAAAATGTATATTCATGGCCATTTGTAACTAAATTTGCGCTTGGCGAAATATTTAAAAGGAGTATGGACAATGAAGATCTGAGCGAATGTTCTTCCCACTGTATATGCGTCAACTTTTTAGTCAAAACAAGATCACACATTTGTCCGGATTTAAATACAGATGAAGTTCCTGTCCTTCTTCTTGCGGCAGGTAATGGGGAACCTGCACCCGGATCATATTGCCATTCACGTTTACGAAAAAGAATAGGAAGTTGCCCAGGTATGCCTTATGGGCAATGGTACCCTTGAACAGGTTCTCCATATCTTGAGGGGGTTCCGTAATAATTTCAACATCTTCAGGGCGTATCGATGCGTACACTTTCCCCCCCGGTGTTATTGCCGTGATGCTGGACGTCTTACACAGCATCTTCTCGCTAAATTCGGTGCGGACGTAAAC